>NZ_SRLV01000105.1:0-28510 GCF_006518205.1 Myxococcus sp. CA005
GGCCACTCTCGAACTCGAGGGAGAGGTGGTCGTACCAGCCATCCAGCTCGCCCGCGTTGGCGAGTTGGAGGAAGACGTCGGAGGCGCCCTCTGTTTCGATGCGTGCGCTTCTCCACGCCCCGGGCAGTGGGACCGCCGTGATGTCCGCGTCGGAGTGGCTTTGGGGGCCGTCATGGCGCCACTGAAGAGGGCGGTGGCGCCTGGCGAGGACCACGGGGTGGAATGGCGTCAGCTCCTGCCCCGGTGGGGGCCGGGGGGCGCCGCTCCTGAAACGCAGGGACATGGCCGTGGTCCCCGGCGGGACACGGGCATGGAACTGGAGGAGGCCGGGCGCCAGTCCCTTCATCCGCAGGGAGCGCCCGCCAGGAGCCACGAAGGCTCCAGCGCTCCCTCCAAGGCTTTGCCCCGGCTCCAGCTCCAGCACGCGCGGGCAGGCAGGAAGGAGGCCCCGGCGGGAGAACGTCTCCTGGGCGGAGCGGGCGAGCTCGGGGGCCTCTCGGGTGAGCGTGGTGACAAGTGCTTCCAGGAAGCGCTCCAGGGACAGCGCGGAGGCCGGCTGGACGGTCTGGAGCGTGGTGAGCACCGCGCGGTCCAGTACACCACGCTGGGACGGGCTCGCGGGCTCACGAAGGGCCCAGAGCGCGGAGGACAGGAGCAGGGCGTCGGTGTGGCGCTGTCCCACGAGTGCCTCGGGGCAGCGGGCCAGCGTGTGGATGTTGCGCGAGCGCCAGGGTTCGGCAGCCCGCACGGCGTATTCTCCGAGGAAGGGGTCTCCCGAGATGGCGGCGGCGAAGTAGTCCGCGAGCCCCTCATCAATGGCGCCAGGCGAGCCGTCGGCGCCGAATGTGTCGAGCCGCCAGGCGCTCCGTGGCAGGAAGGGCTCCAGGAGCGCATGGGTCACCTCATGCGCGATGGTGTCGCCGTCATAGGCGAGGTTCACCCCGGGGCCCCGTCCGAACCAGATGGTGTCGTGCGCGCGCGCATCCCCCTCCTCGGCGGCGGGCACGAAGAGCGCATCGCCCCACGGGAGGAGGACCTTTCCGTCCCGTGAGGGCATCCGCACGTCCGCCACGAGCCGGAGCGGCGGCTTCTCGTCAGGCCAGGGGCGCTCCCACCCGAGGGAACGGAAGTAGTTCAAGGTCGCTGCCGCGTGGAAGAAGAGCGAGGCCTCCGCGAAGGCATCCGGAGAGGACCCGTCCACGTCCTGGCGGGGCGGTGTGGCGAAGAGGCCGCGCGCATCAGGCCGGGCGGTGGACTGGAGAGAGCAGACGCGCTCAGGAGGAAAGCGCGCGTCCTCCGGTGGAAGCGGATGGGCTTCGGGGACGACACAGGACAGTGCCTCGAACCATGGATGCGCCAGTCGTCCCCCCGAGGGCGGAAGCGGGAGCTCCTGCTCGCTGGGAACAGGGGTCCGGACGGGATTCTGGGCGAACACGAGCGCACGAGGTGTGGGCGCAGCCGGGGGCGTGGCCGCCAGCGCGCGCGTCGTCACCAGAACGATGCCGAGTGCACGGAGAGGAGCGGTCGTGAAGGCCATGTTGGATTGGCTCCCCTCGGTTTGGACGGTTCAGGCGCGGGAACTCGCGACACGGACCTTGCGGGGTGTATCGCACTGGATTGCTGAGGCACCAGGTGGGTCGTCGTCAGTCCGCGAGTACCGGCATGTGGGCCTTCATCCAGGGGCGCGACGCTCACGCGGGGTGCGCTAGAATGTGTCGACACGTCCTATGTCCTCCCAGAAATCTCCCGGTTTTCTCCGCAGCTATGTGCTGCCGGCTCTTTGGCTTTTCGCCCTGCCGCTGTTCGGTGTCTGGTTCTCCGGCCATGCCATGGGCCGCTTCGACACACAGGTCCTCGCGGCCGTCGAGCAGCAGATTGGACGCGACACCGCGGTCAGCGAAGCGGACCGTCAGGCGGCGCTCGACTTCTACCGCGCGGTGCCCGCGTCCATGGCCTGCCTGAGCGGTGACCCGGAGCTGGCGAGTTACCGCAACAGCCTGGGAAAGGCGTGCGCGGACCTGAACCAGTTCAATTGGGCGTCCCTGGCATCCTGGGGGTTGTTGGCGCTAGGCCTTGCCTCCACCGTGGTCGCGCTTCTCTGTGGTCTGGCCGCGTTCGTCTCGCGTCCCTTTCAGTTCGGCAGCTTCGTGGTGGGCTGGCTCGTGCTCCGCGTCACCAGTGCGATTCAGGTGCTGGGACAGGGCGCGCTGCTCGTGTGGCTCTCCTATTGGATGACGGCGCTATGGATGGAGCGCTACTACCCGAAGCTCATCGGCATCATGGCCCTTCTGGCCGGCGGCGCGGTGTTCCTGGTGGTGGTGGCCATCTTCCGCCGTCCGCCCTCGGACTTCGACGTGGAGGCCGAGGCAATCACCGAGGCTCGCGCCCCGGAGCTGTGGGCTTGCGTGCGGCGCCTCTGCGAGCGGCTCCAGACGGCGCCCCCCGACAACATCCTCGCTGGCATCGATGCCAACTTCTTCGTGACCGAGCACGAGGTGCGCGTGGGTGAGCGCACGCTGACCGGCCGCACGCTCTTCGTGAGCCTGTCACTGCTGCGCCTGCTGGAGCGCTCCGAGGCGGAGGCGGTGCTGGCGCACGAGATGGGGCACTTGCTGGGCGGCGACACGGGGCACAGCAAGCGGCTGGCGCCCAAGCTCGCGCACTTCGGCCATTACCTGCAGCAGCTCTACGACGGTGGCATGACGCGGCCCGTCTTCTATTTCATGATGGCCTACCGCGGCCTGTTCGAGCTGTCGCTGGGCCGCAGCCGGCGCGCCAGCGAACTCGCGGCGGACCGGTTGGCGGCGGGGGTGACCTCGGGGCAGGACATCGCCCGTTCGCTGGTGAAGGTGGGCGCGTACGCGAGCTTCCGCGACCGTGTGGAGGCGAAGCTCTTCGCCCAGGACGAGCAGCACCAGACGGTGGCCATCGCGGACCGGGTGGCGCACGGCTTCTCCGCGTATGCCCAGTCGGACACCGTGCATGATGACCTGCAGGGGGCCGTGACGCCGCATCCCTTCGACTCCCACCCGCCGTTGGCCGCGCGCATGGAGAACGTGGGGGCCCACCTCAATCCCGAGGACATGGTGCGGTTGCTGCTGGAGCCGGTGACGTCGTCGTGGGCGGACACCGTTCAGGACGCGGACGCCATCGAGGCGCGGCTGTGGGGCGCCTATGAGGCGCGTTTCGCTCAGGCCCATGACCTGTCCCTCGCGTACCGCTATGAGCCCTCCACGGAGGAGGAGCGAGCGCATGTGGAGAAGCACTTCCCGCCGCTCGTGTTCGAGGGCAAGGAGGCGGGCTTCGATGTCCAGATGGACTACGCGCAGGTGAGCTACGGGGACTGGGAGGCGCCCATCCTGTTCGAGCAGATCGCCTCGGCCACCACCGCGGACCGCATGTTCAAGAAGTACCTGGACCTGGAAGTCCCCGGGGAAGGGCGCTTCAAGAGCCGCCGCTCCATCTGCCTGAGCAAGCTGAGAGAGCCGGACGCCTTGCTGCAGGCTTTCGAGCGCTACCTGTCGCGGCACCGCATCATGAAGGAGCACCTCGCAGGCGCGCAGGCTGCTTGAGGCAGACGTGGGCTGCGCGCGATGGGGCTTCCGTTCGGGGCGCCCCATCGCCTGCGTGCCGGCACGGCGCAGCGGCGATGCCCGATGCGACCGTGCGTCGTCGACGGTCGCGGCGCAGCGAGCCTTGGGGTTGACGCGCTCGAGCTGGCGCGCCCGGGAACACCCCTCGTTGACACCGAATTCGCACGCCTTCTTCAAGTCGGCCAGCGCGACCTCGAGCTTGCGCAGGTGGTAGTGCGTCCCGCTTCGTTCGAAGTAGGCGAGCCCATGCTCGGGGTTGCGTGCGAGAAAGGCGTCCCAGAGCGGAAGAATCTCCGCGAAGCGCCGCTCGCGGGCCAATGCGTCGTCCCGCTGTGCTTGGGGAGGAGGGGCTGCGTCCGGGCAAGGTCATCTGAAATTCTGCCGATAATGCGGCGCGTCGCAGGCGGCCCCCGGAGCGGAAGAACACAGTTGTTCCGCTGACTTGCGAGGCCCGCCGATTATCTTCACGGGACGATGTCGAGACCTCGCGCGTGGCTCCGACATCCCAATGAACGCGCACCCAATGCCGGGGCGCGGAGGCCCAGAGAAGAGAGAGCCACCATGAAGATGAAGTACATGCTGATGATGAACACCCCGAGCGGCGGTCCGTACCAGGTGATGAGCTGGCCGAAGAAGGACCTCCAGGCGCACATCGCGTTCATGGCGGGCTTCGCGACGAAGCTCGGGGAGACGGGGGAGCTGGTGGCGGCCGAGGGGCTGGCGGGGCCGGACCAGGCCAAGCGCGTGCGCGCGGGCGCGGACGGCAAGCCCATCACCGATGGCGTGTTCCCGGAGTCGAAGGAGTTCCTCGCGGGCTACTGGATTATCGAGGTGGACAGCCCGGAGCGGGCCTACGCCATCGCCGCGGAGGCCTCAGCGGCGCCTGGGCTCGGCGGCAAGCCGATGAACATGCCCATCGAGGTCCGCCAGGTGATGAGCGGTCCTCCGCCCGACCTGATGTGATGACGGAGTCGAGGGACATTCGCATCGAGCACCTGTTGCGCGAACACGCGCCGCGGGTGCTCGGCGCGGTCATCCGGCGGTTTCGGGACTTCGGAGCCTCGGAGGACGCGGTGCAGGAAGCGCTGCTCGCGGCGGCCTTGCAGTGGCCTCGCGAGGGCGTGCCGGACGACCCGCGCGCCTGGCTGATTCAGGTCGCCTCGCGGCGAATCACGGACCACGTGCGCGCGGAGACCGCGCGCCGCCACCGTGAGGAGCTGGTGGTCAGCCTGGTGCCGCCGGAGCTCCAGCTCGTGATGTCCCTGGATGGCGACGAGCTGGCGGGCCGGGATGACGCGCTCGTGCTGCTGTTCATGTGCTGTCACCCGGCGCTGTCCACGGCGTCGGCCATCGCGCTGACCTTGCGCGCGGTGGGCGGGTTGACGACGGCGGAAATCGCCAAGGCCTTCCTCGTGCCCGAGGCGACCATGGCCCAGCGCATCAGCCGGGCCAAGCAGAGCATCAAGAGCTCCGGGATTCCGTTCCAGAAGCCCACGCCGGAGGAGAGCGCGCAGCGGCTGGGCGCGGTGCTGCACGTGCTCTACCTCATCTTCAACGAGGGCTACACGGCCACCTCGGGGCCGGAGTTGCATCGCACGGACCTGTCGGGCGAGGCGATTCGGCTGACGCGGATGTTGCACACGCTGCTGCCGGAGGACGGCGAGGTGGCGGGGCTGTTGGCGCTGATGCTGCTCACGGACGCGCGGAGGGCGGCGAGGACGGGGCCCGCGGGTGAGCTGATTCCGCTCGACGCGCAGGACCGGAGCCTGTGGGACGCGGGGATGATTGCGGAGGGCATCGCGCTCATCTCCGCGACGCTGTCGAGGGGCTCGGTGGGGATGTACCAGGTGCAGGCGGCCATCGCGGCGGTGCATGACGAGGCGTCGCGCGCGGAGGACACGGACTGGCCGCAGGTGCTGGCGCTCTACGGGGTGCTGATGGGGCTGATGGACAACCCGATGGTGGCGCTCAACCACGCCATCGCGACGGCGATGGTGCACGGGCCGCAGGCCGGGCTGTCGCTGCTGGAGGGGCTGGCCAGGGAGGGCCGGCTGGAGGGGAACCACCGGCTCGACGCCGTGCGCGCGCACCTGCTGGAGCGCGCGGGGAAGACGGGCGCGGCGGTGGTCCACTACCGGAAGGCGGCCGAGCGCACCACGAGCCTGCCCGAGCGCGACTACCTGCTGACCCAGGCCGCGCGGCTGAGCGACGAGATGGCGTAGGCCCCCGAGCGCCGCGCGCTACTTCGCCGTGGCCGACGCCGCGCCGAGCTCGCGCAACTTCTTCACGGCGTTGTCGTTCTTCGGGTTCAGCTCCAGCGACTTCTTGTCGCGGGAGATGGCCTCGTCCTTCCGGCCGCCGCGTAGCCCTCGCCCAGGCTGTCGTGGGTGTTGTCGTCCTCGGGGAAGAGGGGCGCGTTCGCCTCGAACAGCTTCACCGCGTCGGCGACAGAGACCCTGCGAGTCTTACATGAGGTGATTGCCAGGGCCCCCTCCACGCGCGCCTTCACGGGCCGGAGGAACGTCAGACACTCGGGATACATCTGTTCTGGAATCGAGCATTTACGCCAGGCGATGACAACGATATGGCGTATGTCGATGCAGTCAGCATCCGTGGGATGGGCGCGCACGGCCCAGGTCCGCGTCGAAGCACCGCAGACATCTGGCCCCTGACGCACCGGGGGCTCTGAATGCACGCGAGGACGTGCGACCTCGTGGTGTGGTTGTCTCGCGAACTCCCCTATGACCTTGAAACTCTCCTGGCTGCGATGCGCCCTGGCCGTCCTCGGCCTCTGGGCATTCGTCCCTGGCTGTAAGAATAGCGAGCCTGATGGAAATACACCGCCGGATGCCGCGGGCGAGCCCGATGCGGGCGGGCCGGATGGGGGCCACGAGCCCGCGCCCGATGGCGGACTTCCGGACGGTGGGACTGGCGATGGTGGGACGCAGACGTCGGATGGCGTGGGCTTCATCGGCTACGTGCTGCCCGCGTCGAACGCGGAAGCCGTCCCACGCAACGCGCGCGTCATCGTGGGGTTCGCCGAGGCGCTCGATGTCACCACCGTGAGCGCGGAGGTCCTCACGGTGTCGGAGAACGGCGTCGCGGTGGCGGGAACGGTGACGCATGACCCCGCCACGCGCACGCTGACCTTCACGCCGGGGCGTCCCTTCGCGGCGGATACGTTGGTGACGGTGGGCGTCTCCACGGCGCTGCGTCTGGTGTCGGGCAAGTCCCTGCCGGCGCCCTACCAATCGGTTTTCACGGTGGGGCTGGAGGCGGACACGTCGCCGCCGGAGGTGCTGGCCACGCGGCCCCGCAGTGGTGAGAGTGGCGTGTCGCCGACCTGGCCGGTGTACACGCTCTCCTTCCTAGAGCCGATGGACCCGCGCACGCTCACGGGTGACACGCTCCGGTTCGAGCAGGCGCTGGGGTCGAACCCCGCGGCGCCGCTCACGGGTGTCATCTCCTACGATGCTCCGAGCCAGTCGGTGTCCTTCCGCGTCAGTCCGCTGCCCGCGCCGGGTGCGCTCGTCACCGGGACACTCTCCACGGGGGCGAAGGACCTGGCGGGCAATGCGCTCACGCAGGCGCACGCGTTCTCGTTCTTTGTGACGGCGTCGAGCGACACCACCGCGCCGCGGGTGCAGGGGACGCTGCCGGAGGCGACGTCGGTGGGGGTGGCCGCGCGCTATGCGCCCATCATTGTCCACTTCAGCGAGCCACTCCGTCCGGAGAGCGTCACGCCGGACCGCGTCTACCTGGAGGAGCTGAACACCGACGGAACGCAGGTGGTCCGCCGGGTTCCGGGCACGCTGCGCTACAACGAAGCGAAGCTCCACGCCGCCTTCACGCCGAATGAGCCGCTGAAGTACCAGACGCGCTACCGGGGGCGGGTCAGCGCCGTGGAGGACCTCGCGGGCAACACGCTGGCGCAGTTCGGGGGCTTCCACTTCGTCACGGAGCTGGAGCCCTCTGCGCCGGTGGTGCGTGATGCGACGCCGGCTCCGGACGCGCGCTTCGTGCCGCTGGGGAGCCCGCTGCGCGTGAGCTTCGACCGGCCGCTGGACCCGGCCACCGTCAACGCGCGGACGGTGGGCGTCGAGGGCGTCACGGGGCTGGTCAACTACGAGTCCTCCACGAACACGGTGGTGTTCCGGCCCGTGCCGCCCTTCGCGCCCGCCACGAACTACACGGTGACGGTGAAGGACGTGCAGACGCCGCAGGGGGCGGGCCTCGCCTCGCCGCACACGTACACGGTGCGCACGGTGGCTCCCGGAGTGAGGGTGAGCGCGGGGCGTCCCGGTCAGCCGGGGATGCCCGTGTTCGCCACGGGCCCCCGGGGGACGCTGGCCGTGTGGAACGAGGACACGGGGACAGCCATCCAGGTCCGCGCGGCCTTCGACAGCGGCTCGGGCTTCGGGGACTCCGTCCTGGTGGGGGAGGGGCGCTCGATGACGCTGGCGCCGCAGGTGTCCGCGTGGGGCGAGCGCTTCGTGGTGGGCTGGTCGGACCGCTCGCTCGCGGGGGGCGCCGTCGCGCTCTTCGATGGGACGGACTTCTCGCCCGTGACGCCCGGCATCAGCGGCCGGCTTTTCGGGGTGGGGAACCATCTCTATGCCGTCAATGGGAAGACCTTCCGGGTCCATGCTGGGACGCAGTGGTCGGAGGTCTTCACGGCGGCGAACCTGGGGTCGCCCGTGTTCCTCCTGCAGAATGGAGACCGGGTGCTGGTGTCGTCGGGGCGGAACACGACGTTGGAGGTCTCGGTCGTGTTCGACGGGGTGCGGTGGCTGGAGTCCACGGTGTCGTCCTCGGTGGACGCACAGTACATCCGGGTGGGGGACAGCTTCGGGCGGGCGTGGGTGTCCAACCAGGGAGTGGAGTTCGCGCTCTTCAACCGGGACACGCGCGAGTGGGGGCTGGGGGAGCTCATCACGTCCGAGCAGATGACGAGCCTGCGCATCGCCTCGGATGGCAGCACCATCACGGCGGTCCTCGGCGATACGGGTGGGCTTTTCGCGGCGGTGCGCGCGAACGGGGCATGGCAGGCCCCATCGCTGGTGGACAACCTGGCGGTTCGCGACATCTGGGCGGTGGTGCCCCACCGAGGCAACTACGTCGCGTTGTGGACCGGCATCAACAGCGCCACGCTGGTGCGCGCCGTCTCGCAGACGGGAGGCTCGTGGAGCTCGACCTCGAAGGCCGTGGTCGCGTCGGGGTTGAGCAGCGTGCTCGACGTGCGGGCGTCGGGGGATGACCTGCTGGTCCTGATGCAGAAGAACCAGCCGTCGTCCACGGCTGAAATCTGGGGCGCGGCGCTCACGTCGCAGGGGTGGCAGCCGAGCATCCAGCTTCGTGGCCGGGAGGCGACTTCCTCGGTGTTGGTGCCGGTGGGGGCTCGCACGGGTGCGCTCTTCGTGCAGCCGGGGCGGCTCGTGGTGCGCGGCTATCTGGGAGGCGGCCAGTGGGACTCGGGGCTTGAGCTGGTGACGCCGGCGCTCGTCGGCAGCGTGCGGGACGTGGCCGTCCACTTCGAGTCCGACGGCCATGGGGCCGCCGCGTGGGAGCAGTTCGACGCGGGGGCGTGGAGTCTCTTCCTGGCGGAGTTCGACGGGACGGTGTGGATGGAGCCGGTGCGTGTGGGGCCGGCGGGCACGAAGGTCCGCGTGGCGGTGGACGACAACGGGGTGGTGGTGGCGTATCTCCAGCCGTCCACGCAGACGGACCTGATGGACATCTGGGTGGTGTCCTCCGAGGCGGGGGTGGTGGGGGCGCCGCAACTGTTGGACAGCGTGGCGGCCACGGACCCGGACCTGGCGCTGGTGCATGGCCCCAGCGGCTTCATGGCGGTGTGGGGCGAGTGGGAGATTCGCGGAGCGCGGAGCGTGGATGGGGTGGCGTGGCGGGACCTGGCGACCCTCATCCCGAGGGTGTTCCAGGAGGCGCGTTGGTACAACACGCGGCTGGTCACGGTGGGTGAGTCCTTCGCGCTGTCGGCGCAGCGCAACGAGCTCTACCTGAACATGAGCATCCACACCGCGGGCGTGTGGCAGCCCATCGCGGCCCCGGTCATGCCCAGTGACGTCTACGAGTTCGTCGCGGCGGGCAACTCGGTGATGTTGATGGCGCCCTTCGACGACGAGTTCCGCTACATCTTCCACAACGGCATCGCCTGGTCCGGCCAGAACATCGTCAAATCGCCGGCGGACGGCCAAGGTGTGCTCGCGGCGTCTCCGAGCGGGTTCCGGATGCACACCGACAAGAGCTGGTGGCGGTGGAGCGGGACGGAGTGGCTGAAAGAGGCGACGGATGTCAGCCGTCCCTATTGGGGGGGCAGCCTGCGCTGTGACGCGAAGGGCTGCGGTCTGGCGACGGGAGGCGCGTTCAATATGCCGGTGAACCTGGCGCTGTCCTATGCGCCGGGCACGCGCTCTTTCTGGACGGGGGCCTCGCCCGCGCAGGGAGACTTCCCCGTCCAGGCGGGGAGTGTGACGTGGGACTTCGTGGCGGACACCTACCGCGTCACGTGGCGCCAGCCCGTGCAGCAGGGTGTGCTCGCGCTGCACGCCAGCACGGCCCTGTGAGGGCCTGAGTCCATGAGGAGGGGGCGGTGGATGTGTTCCCGCTCCGTCCTCGTGGCCCGAAGTCCGGAGCCGGGTGCTTCACCTGGGGAGAGGTGAGGCGGTCCCAAGAGGAAACACGCATCACACCGGGGCGCCTCGCGGGCCCCGGCGTTGACGTGTCACGAGCCCCCGCAAACGCGTCAACGCGCCCCATCGCAAGCGGACCCATCGGACACAAAGCCGCAGAATGACTCGAACCACCCGCGAGGCTCAGGTGGCACGCGTCCTGCTCTGGTGACGCACTGCCCCCCCAACACCAGACCTTCGCATGGCGCGAAGGCATCAACGAGGACGTTTCACATGTGCACTGATTTTCTGGTCGCGACCGAGGACTCGAGCGCTGTCGTCGTTGGCCGCAGCATGGAGTTCGGCATCGACCTCGGCTCCAAGTTCCGGTTCCACGCCAAGGGGCATACGGTCCAGTCTCCGGGTTCCCTCACGCACCTGCATGGCCTCAAGTGGACGACGAAGTTCGACTACGTCGGCCTCACCGTCACGCTCTATGGGGTCACCGTCATCGGCGATGCGATGAACTCGGAAGGCCTCTCCGCCGGAGCGCTGTGGATGCCCACGTCCACGTATCCCCAGGCCGCCAAGGACCCGTCCCGGGGACTGGCGCCCGAGCTCTTCGTGGAGTGGGCCGTGGGTAACTTCGCCACCGTGGACGCGGTGAAGGAGGCCCTGGCGAACGGAGACGCCGAGCTGTGGCACAGCGACTGGATGTCGAGCAAGATTCCGCTCCACTTCGCCCTCCACGACGCGAAGGGCAACAGCATGGTCGTCGAGTTCACCGACCGGCAGATGTTCCTGTACGCGTCGACGGGTCATGACAACTCGCCGCTGAACATGCACAACCCCGTTGCTGTCCTGACCAACCACCCGACCTTCCCGGACCACCTGGAGAACCTCAAGAACTACGCGAGGCTGTCGTCCCGTGGCGCCACGCCCGTGAAGCTGGGAACCGGCACATTCGCACCTCACGGCTGCGGCAGCGGCCTCTTCGGGATTCCCGGCGACTCCACGCCTCCCTCCCGGTTCGTCCGGGCCGTCTACCTCCGTGAGTTCTCCGAGAAGCCCAAGAACGCGGCCGAGGCCCGCTCCCTGGCGCTGCACCTGCTCAACACCGTCGACATCCCCTACGGCACCAGCCGCGACTTGAACGAGGCCACGGGCAAGGACTCTCTCGACTACACCCAGTGGGTCGTCGTGAAGGACCTCACGAACCGCACGTTCGGCGTCCGGACCTACGACAGCCTGGGGCTGCAGACGCTGGACCTGCGCACGGTCGATTTCAAGAAGGCGGATGGCAAGACGCTCGCCGTCTCCCCGGTGGATTCGCAGCTCGACGCCAACAAGCAGCTGGCGAGCTGAGTCACTGACTCCCCCTCCGTGGCGCGGGGCCGGGCACCTGGCTGCAAACGGGTACCCGGCCCCGCGTCGTTGGCTTCACTCGGAACGCCGCGCGCCTGGACGCAAGGTGCCGTGAGAGGGCCGCCCCGGAAGGCTCACGCCGGCTTCCTGGGCTTCTTTCCGCCAGCGGTATTGAGCGCGGCGGCGGCGCGGATGAGGGCCTTGAACGCCTTCGCGTCAAACGCCTCACCCTCGTGAATGTCGATGGCGCGCCTGACATTGCCTTCAAGGCTCGAGTTGAAGAGCTTTGAAGGATCTTCCAGGGAAGCGCCCTTGAAGAAGGTCAGCTTCACGGCCGACTTGTATGCCTCACCCGTGCAGAGGCCTCCTCCGTGGGACCAGACCGGGGTGCCCCGCCACTTCCATTCCTCCACGACATCCGGGACGGCCTCCTTGATGAGGGCACGCACCCTGGCCAGCGCCTCGCCTCGCCAGTCACCCAGCTCGGCGATCCTGTCGCTGATGAGCTTCGAGGCCGACTCGCCATCTGTCTTGGGTTGACTCTTCATGTTCCTGCCTTCCGGTGGGGAGGCCACGATGCCCACGTTTCCTACGTCCCGATAGCACTCCGATGGGACGTAGGAAACAGGAGCACGCGCGGTCAACCGGAGCGCCTTCGAGCCGTTCCGACATGGAGTGGCCCGCGATTTCACTTCGCGTTTGAGAGCGGCACGCAGGTTATGGGGTGGCCTGCGCCGGGGGCGTCTGGGGCACGACGGAGACCTTGCCCTGCTCCTGCTGAAGGGTGTGCGTGCTGCCGGGCGCGAAGCGCTGGAACTCCTCGAGTGTTTCAGGGGTGTAGGTGATGGCGGGCTGGTCGTCGCCGTGGAAGACCACGCTGTACCGCGCGTCGCGCGCGTTTCGTTCCTTCTCGCCCTTGCCCAAGGCCTTGGCGGGCCGCAGCTCGGCGTCGGTGGGCCAGCGCGCCTCGAGCGTGGTGCCGTTCGCCTTCACGTCCCGGTCGTGCATCCATCGCCACTCCTTCCAGGTGTACCAGGTCGCCTGGCGCGGCACGCTCCGGTAGCGCGGCTCCTGGCGTGAGCGCTGCTCGTCCACGTAGCGCGGCTCCTGGCGCTTCTTCGTCACGGAGCAGTAGCGGGTGGTGCAGCTCCGACCTCCTCCGGTGCAGGTCGTCTTGCAGGTCGCGAAGCCGTTCCTGTTGCTGGTGCACTGCTCGCTGCACTTCTTGGGCGTCGTGGTGCAGTCCTCACCGCAAGCCTCCTTGGCGCGGTAGGTCTCCGTGGTGAAGCCCCGCTGGACGCGCTCCGTGTAGCGGACGGTCGTGTAGCCGGCGAGCACCTGGTCGTCATGGTGGTGGCGCTTGCCATGCGCCTTCACCAGGAGGGCGCCTTCTGGCCGGTCCTCCTCGAAGCCCTCGTCATTCACCAGGCGGTAGCGCTCCACGCTCACCGTGTGCTCCCAGGAGACCTCCTTGACCTGGAGCGTCCGCGTCCTCTCCGGCTCCGTCTTGGGCGCTGTCGTGGCCGCCGTCGCGGGGGCGGTCCCCTTCTTGCCGGAGGACATCCACATGGGACAGCAGCAGCCGAAGAACGCGATGATGGAGAGGATGTAGCAGCCCAGGCGCCTGTTGCTCTTCGCCCCCTTCTTCTCGTCTGGCGTGGGGCGCGTGGGCTCGGCGGGAATCGAGCCTTCGACGGCGGACGCGCCGCAGTGCTTGCAGCCGCCGTCCAGGGCCCGCTGGTCGCTCTCGCAATAGGCGCATCGCCAGTTGGGACCGGCGGTGGCCATCCTCAGCAGGGCCTCGTCGGTCACCGTGACGGCGGACGCGGTGTCCTCCGGCATCTCATACTGCTCGCTGCCGTCCTTGGCGTTCTTGCAGCCCTGGCACACCATGTAGCGGCCGAGGTTGCGGTGGCTGCAGCTCGAACAACGCCAGAACATCTCAATGTGCCGCTCAGACATCCTCTGTTTTCCCCCTCGGGTGCGTACCGCCGAGCGGTGCGGCCTATAGCACGGAGCGATCCGGACGGGCGGCACGGCGAAGCCCGTGCCGCTCCCGCGTCGCTCGGAGTGCGTGGGGTGACAGCCAGGGAGAAGAACCGCGTGCAGAGAAGTATTGAGACGAATCGACGCGAGGCAATCGCAACCTGCTCGCGCGGGAAGACAGTTTCGGACCGGATTGAACGGCACGCCTGGGCGTTTGGAGTCTTGAAGAAATTGCCTACACTGCCAGCCCGCTGGCGCTCCGAGGACGTGCTTGGAGCGCCAGCGTTCATCCCCACATACCCCTGGAGTGTCATGCGTCGCATCATCGCCCTGCTTGCCGCGCTGAACCTGGTTGCATGTGCCCACGGTGGTGGCGCCGCGCCGGAAGCCGCCTCGGTCACGAAGCCCACGGCGCCAAAGCCCGTCGCCACGCCCGAAGCGAAAGCGGCTGCCTCCGAGGCATCCGGACTGGCCATGAAGGGCGACAACGCGCGCGCCCTTCCCCTGTTCCGAAGCGCTTGGGAAGGCGGGGGGCGCAGCAGGAACCTGGCCTACAACGCGGCCTGCGCGGCGTCCTTGCTGGCGGAGCGCGAGGAGGCGCTGGTCTGGCTGGAGCGCGCCGTGGAGGAGGGCTTCGATGACGCGAAGCACCTCCAGAAGGACCCTGACCTGAGCAACGTCCGGAGCCTGCCCGGCTACGCGGCGCTGGAGCAGCGAGTCATCGCCGCCGAGGCGAAGCAGTACGAGGCCGCGGACCCTGTGCTGCGGGACGAGTTGCTCAAGCGCATGGAAGAGGACCAGGCGGCGCGCGGTGCCCTCGTCGCCTCGAACTTCCAGGATGAGGCCGCCAAGGCGAAGATGATGGACGTCGATGCCCGCAACACCACCTGGCTCAAGGGCGTCATCGCGAAGCATGGCTGGCCGGGAAGCGCCCTGGTGGGCCGGCGCGGTACCTTCGCCGCGTGGTTGCTGGTGCAGCACGCGGACCAGGATGTGGCCTTCCAGAGCGAGGTCCTTCCGATGCTGGAGAAGGCCGTGGCGCGAGGGGAGGGCACCGCGAAGGACCTCGCGTACCTCACGGACCGGGTGCTGGTGAATACCGGCAAGCCGCAGCGCTACGCCACCCAGTTGGAGGAGGTGGATGGAAAGACGGTGCCCAAGGCGCTGGAGGACCCCGAGAAGGTGAACGAGCGGCGCGCCGCCGTGGGGCTCGATACGCTGGAGGAGTACATCGCGGCCTTCGAGCGGATGAAGGCCGCGGCCACCCAGCAGAAGCCCTGAGCCGCGGGGGGCTGATGGCGGCCGCGCCGAGTGGGGCGGCCGCCAGGCGCTGCGCCATTCATCTGCTGCCCTGCAATGCTTCGCGGGCACGAGACGCTTGCGCGCCAGCAACGGCTGCGCTGGACGGAGGTGGACGTCCGGCCTCCTCCCAACAAGCAGGCGCGGTGCGCCTTGCTGGAGGGTTTCTCCCTGCACGCCAACACGCTCCTGCATGCCAACGACAGGCAGGGACTGGAACGGCGATGCCGCTACGGGCGCGCGGTGCGCTGGCGCTGGAGCGGCTGTCACGAGCGGAGGACGGCCGCATCGCCTATCGGATGACGCGACCGCTGCCGGACGGCACCACGCACCTTCTCTTCACCGGGTTGGAGTTGCTGCGTCGCCTGGCGTCCCTGGTGCCTGGTGCCTCGGGCAAACCTCACGAGGTTCCACGGCGTCTTCACTCCAGGCGCCAAACTGCGGCCATTTCAGGTCCCTCAAGCAGGATCGCAGGAAGCGAGCACGGGGCTTGAGGCAGCGGCCAGGAAGGAGCGGGCACCGCGAGTGGACTTTCGCGGAGTTGCTCAGGAGGACGTTCGACTTCGAGGTGTTCGCCAGCGTGAGGAGTGGAGGCAGGCTTAAGGGTCTTGGCGTACGTGCGGAGTCTCGCGGCGCCCTCCCGCCCAGCCACGTGTGGCTCGGCGGGAGGGTGCCGCTCGTGAGTCCGAGGCAGGCTTGCCGCGCGCGCGTCAGAGCGTGCGCATGAACGCGACCAGGTCCTTCTTCTCCTGCGCGTTGAGCCGGGTCTCCAGCACGAGGTTGAAGAACTCCACCGTGTCCTCCAGCGTCATGAGCCGCCCATCATGGAGATAGGGCGGAGAGTCCTTGATGCCTCGCAGGGGGAACGTCTTGATGGGGCCATCGGAGCCCATCACCGCGCCGTTTACCAGCCGGGGCTTGTAGAAGCGCTCCGCCTGCAGGTTGTGCATCAGGTTGTCTGTGTAATAGGGCGGGAGGTGGCACACGGAGCACTGCGCCTTGCCGAAGAAGAGCGTCTGTCCGCGCATCTCCTGCTGGGTGGCCTTCTTCGGGTCCAGCTTCCCGTCGAAGCGGAGCTTGGGGGCCGGCGGGAAGTCGAGGAGGGCCTGGACCTCCGCCATGAAGTGTACCTGGCTACCCCGCTCGAGGATGTTGACCCCTTTCTTCGTCGCGATGACCGGGTCGCCATCGAAGTACGCCGCGCGCTGCTCGAACTCGGTGAAGTCCTCCACGGTCTTCAGGGCCCGCTGTGAGCCGAACAGGCGCTGGATGTTCACTCCGCGGAGCGTCGGCGTATCGATGCGGTGGCGGAACTCCTGGGGCCGGATGTCGCCCACCAGGTGCGTGGCGCCATTGGAGTGGCCGTTGACGTGACAGTCGAAGCAGCTCACGCCCCGGCTGGGCAGCTCGGAGCGGCGGTCGGCGGTCTGATTGAACTGCTGCTGGGGAAAGGGCGTGACGAGCAGCCGGAGGCCTTCCAGTTGCTTCGGATTCAGGAGGCCGTTGAACAGCTCCTGGACGTTCATGATGGTCACCAGCTTCCCCTGCGAGACATCCCCCAGGTCCGGGCGCGTGGTGAGGAAGATGGGCGGCGGGAACTCCGGCAGCAGGTGGTCCGGCAGGTCGAAGTCGAGGTCGAACCGTGTGAGGTCCCTCCCTTCCTGCCGCTTGATTTCATCGATGTGGAACTTGGGGAAGACCATGCCGCCTTCCGGATGATTCGGGTGGGGCAATGGCATGAAGCCCGCGGGGAAGAGCCCCCTGTCTCGAATCGCCTCCGGGCTCATGGCGGCGAGGGACTCCCAGGTCACGCCCTGTGGGAGCTTCACCCGCACGCCTTCCTGGACGGCTTTCCCCCGGGACATCGTGACGCCCCGGGCCGGACGGTTTCCCAGGTCATAGCGGTGTTCCAGGAGCTGCTGGTGGCGCGCGGTGATTTTGGGCTTCTCCGCCTTCATCCGCGCCATGACGTCAGCGAAGGGCTCCGTCTGGGCCACGGGCATGTAGCTGGTGCTGCCACGCCGCTGCACTTCCTGGGCGTGGGACATGCCTGTGTCCATCATGAAAAGGCCCATGACTGCGACAGCGATGTGTGGGATTCCCCCCTGCGGCTTCATGCAAGTCCTCCTTGGGGCTGACTTCACCCGGAATGGTGTCCTGCTGTTCAGGCAAGGTATTCAATTGCGGCGGGGGTTTGTCCGAACCGTTGGCGAACCGTTGGCCAGTTCATACGTTGGCGCTGGTCCACACCTGCGCAGCCGGGGGCCGCACGCGCGCGAAGCGGCGGCGGTCTCCGGCTCCGCTCACGGCATCGGGGGCGTTCGGGGGTGTGTCCTCGTCCTCCCTACCGGACAGGGGCCTCGTGTCCCTGGGCCGGCGGTGTGCACGGCGCGCACACGGGAGGCACGTCGTGCCAGGCAGAAGCGAGAGGCGCTCAGTGCCTGGACCACCACGTGTCCGGCGCGCGTCAGGTGCGGGGTGTCGCCCTGTCGCAGCACGTGGTCCTTCACGTCCCCTTCGCAGGTGAGCCACAGCAGGCCCTCCTGACATGTGCGCGTCAGGGGCCCTCCGCCCTGCGTGCGCACGCTCTCTCAAGCAGGTGCGCAGGAGGCGGGCGCGGGGCTTGAGGCAGCGGCGAGGAAGGAGCGGGTGAAGAAGAGGACACCGCGAGTGGACTTTCGCAGAGTTGCTCAGGAGGACGTTCGACTTCGAGGTGTTCGCCTGCGTGAGGGGTGGAGGCAGGCTCAAGAGTCTTGGCGTACGTGAAGGGGGCCCCGGGGGGCGGGCAATTCAGGAGCACCTGGGCTTGCCCACGGGATGTGCGAGGTGGGCCCCTGCACGAGGGCCACCCCAGGCCGCGGGGTGTTGAGGCTCAAGAGGCGCCAAGAGGACCAAGCCCCTGGTGCGCACCTGAAGGGAGCGCGGTCTGGGCAGGCGTGTACCCAAAGGGGGCTCAAGCGGCCTGTCCACTGGACGGGAGCACCACTCGGGCGGCCCCGTCAGCGGTCCTCCTCGGCCCCTCTGCACCTTTCCTCCCCCCTCAACAGGGCCCCCATCCCTCTGATGCGTAAGGTGCGCGGCAACACCTGCCGTCACGCGCGCAGGCTCTCCCATCCAACAGGGAAACTACGGATTCGCCAGGACGGGCCCGTCCGAGCCATAGACGGGGCTGTACGTCGTGACACCGCAGCGGGAAGCGTTATCCGCGATCGAGGTGCTGAAGTCGTTCAGGAAGACGACCCGCAGCGAGTAGCCTGGGGCGGCGCCGAAGATGCCGCGAAGGCGCTGCGCATCCGTGGCCGTGTCATTCACACCGAAGCGCACGGACGCTTGGCCGAACTTGTTGTTCGCCTTGAACGTACAGCCGGGCGTGTACTGGTACGTCGACGTGGAGACGACCGTCGGCGACATGCGCGCCAGCAAGCGGGCGATGGGCAGGCCATTCCAAACGGGGTTGGTCGCACGGCTCAACGTCTGTGCATTCGGCCACATGGTGGAGCCGTAGCGCGGAACGCCATTGGGGCCCGAGTAGAGCGTCGTCTGGGGCGTCACACCGGCGACGTAGTCATTCACGCCCAAGCCGCTCGCGAGCAGCGTCAGGTTTTCGCCCGAGGGGAAGAGCGTCGCGCTCCGGTTCATGTCGAACGCGTCGTACGGGACGTTGATCTTGATGGAAGGCGCCGGCAGCTTGAGATTGACGAGCAGTTCGTTGTTGCGCGTCGTCGAGCCATCGAGGAACAGCTGCACGTCTGCCGTCTCGGGCAGCGAATCGATGATGGAACTTTCGATGGTGGAAGTAATGCTGTTCGCCGCCTCGCTCTCGATGATGTCGTAGATGAGGGCGGGAATGAGGCCGAGAATGGGAACGACCTGAACCGCCTGACACAGGAACGGCCAATCGAGGCTCGCCTGGGGCGCATTCACCCATTGCACCGAAATGCCGGAGAAGTTCGCATTCAGCTTGAAGGTGCCATAGGCGCGAATCGTCGGGTCGCACCAATTGTTGATATCCGTCTTGAATTTGAACGAGAAGCCCACGCCACTCGAGGTGACGGAGAGCTGGAGGCTATTCGGGTCGTAGCCGTAGATGCGGCGCGTGGAGCCGTCCGACGACCTGAGGACGGTCGAATTCGTAGCGCCATTGAACTTCGTGTAGAGCGCCTTGCCGAACATGTTCAACAGCTCGGCACGAGAGAATCCGATGGGTGCGGGGACGTAGCTCGCCTCGACGCTATCGACTTGCACCATCGGGAAGCTGTACGTCGCGGTGCCGCTGCCGAAGGTGCGCCCCACGGTGATGGTGACCTGGTTCGTGGAGCCATCTCCCAGATAGGGGAAGAATATCCACAAGTTGTAGCCGTAGCGGCTGGGGTCCGCGGGTTGGTACGAGGAGTCCTGGGCGGAATACCAATAGCCATCGGTATACGTCGGCGTCACGACGCGCGAGCCGACTTTGACCTCTTTGATGTACGTGCACTTGTCAGTAACGAGCTCGAAGCGGAGGCCATTGGCGGAGACGTATTCGATGCCACCGCGGCTCATGCGGCCACTCTCGGGATTCCAATTCGCGGGTGCGCCGCCGCCGACATTGAGGGCCGCGGGGCTCATCAGCGTATTGCTGAAGACCTGCGGAGTGGTGCCTGCGTTGCCGCACGCATTCTGGACCGTCTCCCGGATGATGGTGAACGGGTCAGCTCGCGCGGAGAGCGACTCGGCTTCGTTTTCGGGGAGACCTTCCTGACCACAGCCAAAGGCGAGCGGCAGGAGCAGCAGGGCAGTGAGACGGCGCAATGAACGCATGGAGAACCTCGAGTGGAACGGAGTATCCCTGGCGCCGTGAGCAGACACGGGTCAGCGGTCCAGGACAGTCGCAGCGTGTCTACACTTCCACCCGGCGTGGGGCTTCCTCGCGGGCGCCAGATGCTTCCGTGTCCACGCCAATCCAGACGTGTGCGTGTTCCGGGTAAGTCTTAGCCGTGCCCCGACGCGATAGGAATCAGCTTCTCGTGAGACCTCCATGGCCACATACGTTCGTCTGCGTGAGGAGTGGAGGCAGGCTTAAGGGTCTTGGCGTACGTGAAGGGGGCCCCCGGGGTGCGGGCAATTCTGGAGCACCTGGGCATGCCCACGGGATGTGCGAGGTGGGCCCCGGCACGAGGGCCACCCCAGGCCGCGGGGGGTTGAGGCTCAAGAGGCGCCAAGAAGTCCAGGCTCCTGCCACGCACCTGAAGGGAGCGCGGTCTGGGCTGGCGTGTACCCCAAGGGGCTCAAGCGGCCTGTCCACTGGACAGGAGCATCACTCGGGCGGCCCCGTCAGCGGTCCTCCTCGGCCCCTCTGCACCCTCCCTCCCCACTCAACAGGGCCCCCATCCCTATTATGCGTAGTCCGCTGATGTATGGCTCTCAGCACTTCTCGCTGCACGCGCAGCTGAGCGTGCTGCACGGCATCGACCAGGGGACCAGCTGGATGCGAAGGGACGGCCCACGGGCGCCACCCTGAAGACGACGACGGTGGAGCGTTACTCGTTGGGGCAGGCGCAGCCGATGCTGGGCCGCTCGACGGCGAAGGTAGACAACTACCTGGAGGGCCTGCACGGCTCGCTGTCGTCGGTCTCCCGCGTGCGGGCGACGGATGTCGCGTCCGTGTTGGAGAAGGCCAAGGGCATCGACGCGCTGAGGTCGAACCGGCCCGCGTACCTGTCGATCTACCTGAGCGAGGCCTTCACTTACACGTTCGGCAACGCGAACTTCCGCCTCGTGGGGTTGGACCCGCGGATGGACATGGCGCTGCGACTACTCAAGTCGGACCTGTGCACGTCGGTGCATGTCTCGCTGCGGATGGACTTCGACACGCACAACGGCGGGGGCCATGCCTTCAGTTGCGCGCACGGCCGGGGGGGATGGACTGTGTCGCGCGCTTCCTGGGCGAGATGAAGGCCTCGCCGGCGCCGGGCAAGCCGGGCAAGACGCTGCTGGATGACACGCTGGTGCTGGTGATGAGCGAGTTCGGCCGGAGCTGGGCCTCGCGCTCGAGCAACGGCACCTACAACCTGCCGGATGACCACCACCCGTACACCTCGGTGATGTTCGCCGGTGGCAACGTGGCGGCGAACCGGCAGGTGGGCACGTACACGACGCGCGGCCTCGGCGTCCCGGTGGACATCATCGAGGAGACGGGACAGACGCAGAAGCGCGTCCCGCGGTCCGCGGGCGTCGTCACCACGGCCCTTCGCATCATGGGCATGGAGACGCACCACTTCTTCATCCCCGGTGGGTACGGCGAGGTGGTGGGGCTGCGGAAGGGGTAGGGCGCGCGGCGCTCCTGGGTCAGCGAGGCGCCATTGTCTCGATGTGGCCCAGCAGCGCCTTCGCGAGCGAGGGCACGACGGCGCGCGGGACCGAGTGCCCCATGCCGTCGATGGTCACCAGGGTGGAGCGCGGCAGCGTCCGAGCGAGGAAGCGCGCGTTGGACTCGGGGTTGGTCGGGTCCTCCGGCGTGGCGATGACGAGCGTGGGGATGGTGACGTGGGCCAGTTCGGCTCCGCGTGCGAGGCCGGAGGGGTCGGCTCGCGCGTGGGCGGTGGAGGTGTCGTGTCGGCCGGCGTGGCCGATGATGCGCCGCTCCAGGGCGCGGAACTCCTCGGCGTCGAAGGGGAGCACCGCGCCGTGGAGCCTTCGCCAGTTCTCGACCCGCCACTCGATCTGGGCCTCGCGCTCCCGGGGTTCGAACATGTGGCGCCAGAACTCGAACAGGCCGGGGTCGATGGGGACGCGTGCTGTCATTCCGTCGAGGGCGGGCGCCCCGTCGAGGGCGGGCGCTCCGATGACGGTCGCGCTGAGCAGCCGCTCGGGGTGGGCGACCAGGAGCCACTGCACCAGGACGCCTCCGAGTGACAGGCCCACGACGTGTGCGCGCTGGACCCCGAGCGCATCGAGGATGGCGAGTGCGTCCTCGGCCATCCGGGTCGCGGAGTAGGGGACGGTATCGAACGCCCATGTGGACGCGCCGGTGTCCCGGTGGTCATAGCGGATGACGCGGTGGCGTCGTGCCAGGGCCTCCACGAGCTCGTCGGGCCAGACGAGTCCCGAGACGGTGGAGCCCATGATGAGCAGGATGGCGGGAGCATCCTCGGGCCCATGTGACTCGACCCAGAGAGAGACTCCCTCGGCGACCTCGACGAAGCGTTCCATGGAGGGAGCTTTGCAGGTGCGAGTGACGAGGGTGTGCCTTTTTCCGCGTCGCGCGGGCCTCGGGAGCAGCCGCGCCTCACGGTCTGCTCGCGAGGCGCGGTGCCCAAGCACATGTTCCTCCTGGTGCCTGGGTGCTCGTGAGGCTGGAGCTGGTGGAGTCGCTGTGCTCGAAGGTCGGCACGCACTCGGCCATCGTGCGCGCGAAGACCAGCGGCTTCTTCGAGCTGATGCTGACGCAGCCGGTGCGCCGCGCGCAGTGGTTCTGGGGCCTGCTGCTCGCCCGGGTGGCCGCGCTCATCGGTGCTGCTCGAGCCCGAGCCGGGGCTCGCCGCGGTGGGGCCCGTGGGCTTCTGGCTGGCCAACTCCCTGGGACCCACCCTGGCGCTGGTCATCGCCGTGGGGTGGCCCGCGCTGCTGGGCGTACTCACCACCAGGCGCGCAGCACGTAACCTCGCGAAGGCGGACCTCGTCGGCTGAATCCCCTCTCCCTCTGGGAGAGGGGGCGGGTGAGGGAAGCGGGCCGAAGCCGTGTCCATCTGAATGGACTCGCGTGGCGCATCCACGAGGCCGCGGACGGTCGAAGAACAGCGCGCCGAGGTTCGAGCCATTCAGTCACTCCAGCAGGGCTTCCGCGACCATCCACTTGGTGAGAGCGCTGCACCGGAGAAGCCCGAAGTTCCTGGCCGGTGAGTCGGGGGCTCAGGCAACTGAGTTGCGCTGCTCGGGCGCTGAGCCGTTTTCCGCCTCCGTGCTGCGTTGCCCCATCGGAAGCAGGACAGCGCAGGGCTCGGCGAGAGGCCCCGTCCGCTGCCGTGTTCGCCTGCGTGAGGTGTGGAGGCAGGCTCAAGGGGCTTGGCGTACGTGAAGGGGCCCCTGGGTGCGGGTAATTCAGGAGCACCTGGGCTTGCCCACGGGATGTGCGAGGTGTTGGCCCCGGCACGAGGGCCACCCCAGGCCGCGAGGACTCTCTCACGCTTCAACTGGTCCGAAAATTGGGGGAGACAGATGCTTGTAGTTGGCGGGTCTTTTCACTGTCGACCGGCCCTCGGTGGGGCTCTGGACAACCCAGGACAGTACGTCGCGGAAGTCAACGTTCGCGACGCCGCCCGCAACCTTGACGGGTTGCTCTTGCTGACCTGCTGGCTCTTCGGCCCGCGCAGCACGACGAATGGACGGCTGACGCGTCATCCCGTCTCTGCGAGAGCTCGCTGACGTGTCAACGGCGCGCCGTGAGTCGAATGCGCTCGGGATTCCTTTAGTTGAGGCTTGGCATGTGGCTTGCTGTTGGCATGTGTCGTCTGAGCAAGGAGGGCGCATTGCGCTTCGTGAGTGGAGTGATTGTCGCGGTCAGCCTGTTGGGATGTGGTGGTCCGGAGCTGGAGAGGCAGGACGTCGAAGCGACGGGCCGCATGGACCAGGCGATTGTGGGAGGGGTCGAGGCACGTCCTGGGAGTCATCCGTGGATTGTCAGCCTGCAGCAATACAACAATCACTTCTGCGGTGGTTCTCTCATCAGGGTTGGCAACAAGGAGGAGAGCGATATCGTGGTCACGGCTGCCCATTGCGTCTACGACGGAACATCCGGATTGACTGTCGTCGCTGGGGCTCATGATTTCAATCGCCCGTCGTCCTCGCAGCAGGTTGTCGCCGCGAGAAAGACTGTCTACCATCCAGCGTACAACCCGGATACGACGGCGAACGATGTCGCGGTTGTCGTGCTCGACAAGCCCATCAAGTTCACCTCCACGGTACAGCCTGTGTGTCTCCCGGGGGATTCGTTCTCGGTGAGCGGTACTTCGTGCGGCAAGAGCAGTGTTGTCATGCGTCCCAACCTGGTCGCGCAGTCCCCGTTGGCTGAAACGTCGCTCAACCCTGTGGGGCTCTCGTCGGTGGGTGCGGATGTCCCGGATGGCACGATGATGGTGACCGCAGGATGGGGTCATACCAGGGAGGGGGGATACGATACATCCTCCATCTTGATGCAGGTGTGGGTTCCCACCGTGAACTCTGAGACCCTGAAGACTGCGTACAAGAAAGCAGGCATCACCATCGATCCCTACGTGATGCTCGGGGCTGGGTACATGTCAGGGGGGAAGGATAGCTGCCAGGGGGACAGCGGAGGGCCGTTGGTCGCTCTGGCCGGTGGCGGATACGTGCTCTACGGAATCACGAGCTTCGGCGTGGGCTGTGCGAGGCCGGGCTTGCCTGGTGTCTATGCCCGGGTCTCTGAGTTCCGTTCTTGGATCAATACGCAGGTCATCATCAACAGCCGCTCGCGGTACTGATGATGCGCTGTGGTTGGGCGGTTTCAGGGGGAGACTTGTGTCCCGCGACCGCTCCCATTGTCGGGGGGCGGCGCTCGGCGGGACGTGGGCCTCCACCCAGGCCACGATGTCTCCAATGACCTTCTCCGCGTCGGGTTCGTGCGCGAGATCGTGGCGCTGGCCCTCGTAGATGATGAGGCGCTTGTCGGCGATCGTGGACTGCGCCAGCAGGGCGCGGCTGCCTTCGATGGAGGTGATGACGTCCTCGCCCCCGTGCACCACCAGCAGGGGGAGTCTCAGGTCCTGGAGCCTCCCCTCGAGCGCTTCGATGGCGGCGATGAGCGCCTTGGCGGAGCGCGCGGGCAGCTCTCGTGGGTGATGAGCGGATCCGCGAGGAACCGCTCCTTCTCCGGGCCGTCGTGCAGGAACATCTGGCTGTCCAGGTCCTGCGCGGGCAGCCCGGGGAGAATCGTGCCGACGATCTTCGCGAGTCGCGTGTCGAAGCCGGCCCCCCCAGGCGGTAGCGCGGTAGCGCGGTGGCCGCGCCGCTCAGGAGGGGCTGCGCGGCCTGTCCATCGGACGGGAGCATCACTCGGGCGGTGACACACCTGAGGCGCGAGGAAGGCCGGAGCGCCCTCCCCGCTCCACCGGGGGGCCATGGACCTCGGCCCCGCCGTTCATTCAGCTCACGGAGGGCCCAGGCGCCCCATCCGGACCCGCCCATCCCAAGGAGACAGGCTGCGCCCGCCGCCAAATGAGTCCCACATGTTTCCACTGGTGTATGGATTTCCAATGTTGATGGCCATGCGGAGCGTCTGCGTGCCATTGCCGAAGACCACCGTGAACACGCTATTCGCGAACATCGCTACGCCCGGGAAGTTGGCGCGGTGCCAGGTGTACGAGGCGTTGACGCCACACTGAACCCCCGTGTCGACGACGCTCGTCGCGGACGCGAGCACAGCGCCTGCCATGCCATCACTGTAGCGGATGTGAGCGGCGGTCGGGCCGTTGCCCACCAGGAAGCACCCCTCCGCGAAGTTCGTGGTCACCGCGAAGGGAATGAGGAACGACTGTCCCATCTGAAGCGCCGCAGTATAGTCATTGGTGTGCGCCGCCGGGTAGCGGCGGTCCCCATTGTTTGCATTGGTATGCCAGCCATAAAGGGCGGCGGCCCCCGCGGCATCCAGGTACGTGAGGTTGAGCGTGGACGTCGAAACGCCGTTGCACCAGGGATAGTGCATCGTCGAAGCGACGTCGTAGGTGGTGAGCTCCCTCCAGTTCGAGTCTTCATAACAGGGGTTCAGCGACGAAGCCGAGTGCTCGTGGCGGAAGCCCAGCACGTGCCCCAGTTCGTGGATGAGCACGGTTCCCGTCGTGACATTCGGCGAGGTGGGGGGCGCCGGGTCCAGGCTGGGAATGTCGATGACCACCGTGCGCGGGATACAGCCACCTCCCGAGGGAAAGAAGGCACACGCACCACCGGCCGTCCACGGCTGCACCGCGAACGTCACCGCGGGGTTCGCATTGGTGCAGCTCGCGTCCTGGGTGCTGTCATAGATGAAGTCGACGTCCGCGACGTACTCCCAGCTCGCCGCCGCGTTCGCCATCTCATTCACGATTCGCGTCTTGTTCGTACCGAAGGCATTACTGACGCAGTAGCGCAGGTTGTACCGGTTCGCCCAAGTCCAGATGTCGTCCGAGCTCCCGACGCGGTTGACGCGAAGGGGAGACTCCGTGCGGCCAAGCGACTCCGAGCCGTCCTGCCCGGTGGATGCGGCGGCCACATAGCGGTCGTACCTGTCACGGAGTTCGTCGCGCGTCAGCGCCAGGTCCCACTCGACGATGTACAGCTCCTTTCCATCCACCACACGCGCCGCGTTCCGCTGATACTCCTCCCAGCTCACCACGTCCCGCGGCACATCCTGTTGCGACACCTCCTGCGCCGCGGGTGCCTGTGCCTCGGGCCCGCATGCCCACATCATCGGGGCAGCCAAGACAACCCATCCCATGCGTGGCAGGGAAACGCCTCTGCTTCGCTTCATTACCTTCTCCTCGTTTGACAGTTCTGCAATGAAGACAGGGGATGGACGTCGCACCAGGGACACGCTGTTCGTCAATGGTGGTTCCTACGTAGATGTAATTGCTCTCAGAGTCGCCATTCCGTCGCCGCTGTCTTTTATTGAGATGGCTGTATTTGATGATTCGTGGCGACATGGGCGAGCCATGGATCGCGGCTGGCCATGCGGCGTGAGTCCCTTTCATTCGTTCAAGATGCAACGCAAGAACGTTGACGTCTTTCGCAGATGTCCACTCGCGTTCGTCGTGGTCCACATGGTGTTGCCCTTCAATCCCGAGCCACGGAACCTGTCGCTGTATTGCGATTGAAGGGAACGAAGCATGCAAGGGCAGACAATGAGCCTACGGACTTGGCGAGGAGCACTGCTCGGAGCGTTCCTGGCCATCTCGTGTGGCGGTGAACCGGAAGCCGCCTTTGAAGACCCGAGCTTGCAGGGGGACCTCGAGCTCGGGCTTCACGGCAATGGGGGGCAAGGGCCTCTCCCGAACTGGTCGACACCCACCTTCGCGAACAACGCTCAGGTGGCCGAGGACGGGAATCAGTTCTTCGTCGCCTGGTCGGACTGGAGTCGTGCAGGCAAGCTCGTTGCCGCGCGCGTGTCCGTGAACGGCCGGTTGCTGGATCCCGACGCCATCGAACTCAATCCCAACCTCCGCCCGGACGCCTACTATCACGCCACCGCATTCGATGGACGGCAGTTCCTGGTCATCTGGACCGGGGAGAGAGCCGTCTTCCTTACCCGAGTCAACCGGGATGGCACGCTCGACGGAGATCCTATCACCCTCTTCACACCCACGGACCACAATGCCGTGGGCTCCCCCGGCATTGCCTGCCACAAACGCAAGTGCCTGGTGGCTTGGATTGCTTCTGGACACACGGTGTCCCGTGAGGTTCGCGGAGTCACCCTCGACATGGGCAAACGAGGCTTGGATGTCCAGGAAGTGGTCATCTCCCGCTCCCAGAGCACTGAGTTCTCCTCTGGCATCTCCGTGGCATGGTCAGAGGATCAGTACCTGGTCGCATGGACGGATACGCGATACGGCAGCCATGACATTTTCGCCGCCAGGGTCCGCGCCAATGGTTCGGTGCTCGACCCAAATGGCTTCATCATCTCCGCCGCGCCGGGCAACCAGAACTACCAGTCCGTGACAGCGACGAAGTATGGCTTCTTCGTTGCGTGGAGCGACTCACGCTCAGGCTCGGCAGACATCTACGGCACCCGCTTGAAGCGCGGGTCTGCGAACGTCCTGGACCCCTTGGGCATCCGCATCTCCACCGCGAGCACGACGGAGTTATCGCCCAGGGTTGCCTCCGAGGGTGACGAGGTGCTCGTCTCCTGGAGCGCCCTGACGGCGGACACCGCCCGTGTTCGCGCTGCACGGGTGAAGCGTAATGGGGACGTCCGTGACCGCAACGGCTTCGCCATCTCCAAGGGCCCTGCGAACCGGCAACTCCTCTTCGGGAACGTCGCGTATGCGAGCGGACGCTACTTCATCGTCTACGGCCGCGCTCCCGTCATGGACGAACCGCCGTATCAGGTCATGGTGGGCACCCGCGTGAAGAACGACGATGTCGTGGACAACCCCGCCATCCGCATCTCGCACGCGCCCTCCGTCGAGCAGCTCGCGCCTTGACGGAGCCTCCGCGACGCGAATCGCCAGCGGGCTTCTCGCTGGTCCGGACCGGCGTGTGGCTCAGACGCGGTAGGAGCGAACCACCTCGGCCACGCGCTCGGAGAGCATCTTCAGCGACATGGCGGCGTCGCTGTGGTGGAGATGCGCTCCCTCAAGCAGGAGCGCAGGAGGCGAGCGCGGGGCTTGAGGCAGCGGCCAGGAAGGAGCGGCTGAAGGAGAGGATACCGCGAGTGGACTTTCGCAGAGTCGCTCAGGAGGAAGTTCGACTTCGACGTGTACGCCTGGGTGATGAGTGGAGGCTGGCTCAAGGGACTTGGCGTACGTGAAGGGAGCCCTCGGAGTGCGGGCAATTCAGGAGCACCTGGGCATGCCCACGGGATGTGCGAGGTGGGCCCCGTCAGCGGCCTTCCTCGGCCCCTCTGCACCCTCCCTCCCCCTCAACAGGGCCCCCATCCCTCTTATGCGTTCTACT
>NZ_SRLV01000106.1:0-27661 GCF_006518205.1 Myxococcus sp. CA005
ACGCCAGGAACGTGGCGCCGCCCGTCTTCGCCAGCACCTTGGTGATGGCGGCCGTCAGCGACGTCTTGCCGTGGTCCACGTGTCCGATCGTGCCGATGTTCACGTGGGGCTTGTTACGCTCGAACTTTTCCTTGGCCATGGCCTCTCCTCACGGGGTTGCCGGTCCAAAGCCCGGCACGTCTCGACTCGCGGAAAACAACTGCGAAGGTGCTGCGTCCTGCTCCAAACCTGCCACAACGTCAACTGAAATCGCCCGACCGGTCCACGGCCGGGCCGAAGCCACTCAGCGGTTGAGCGCCGTCTTGGGCGCGGGCGCGTAGTGACTGAACTGCATGGTGTAGGTCGCCCTTCCCTGGCTGCGGCTGCGCAGGTCGGTCGAGTAGCCGAACATGGCCGCCAGGGGCACCTGCGCCTGGATGGCCTGCACACGACCAGGCCGGGGGGTCATCCCCTGCACCTTCCCACGCCGCCCGTTCAGGTCGCCGATGACGTCGCCCATGAAGTCATCAGGCGTGACGATTTCGCAGTTCATGATGGGCTCGAGGAGCACGGGCGTGGCCATGCGCACGGCGTCCTTGAAGGCCAGCGAGCCGGCGATCTTGAACGCAATCTCGCTGGAGTCCACGTCGTGCATGGAGCCGTCGAAGGCCTCCACCTTCACGTCCACCATGGGGTAGCCGGCCACCGGGCCGTTCTGCATGGCCTCGGCGCACCCGGCCTTCACCGCGTCGACGAACTCCTTGGAGACCACGCCGCCGGTGACCTTGTTCTCGAAGGAGAATCCCTTCCCCGGCTCATTGGGGGCCACGCGCAGCCAGATATGGCCGTACTGGCCTCGGCCACCCGTCTGGCGGATGTACTTCCCTTCCATCTCCACCTGCGTGGTGACGGTCTCGCGGTAGGCCACCTGGGGCTTGCCGATGTTCGCGTCGACCTTGAACTCGCGCAGGAGGCGGTCGACGATGATTTCCAGGTGGAGTTCGCCCATGCCTGCGATGAGCGTCTGCCCTGTCTCTTCGTTCGTCCTTACGCGGAAGGACGGGTCCTCCATGGCCAGGCGCTGCAGCGACTGGAGGATCTTGTCCTGGTCCGCCGTCGACTTCGGCTCGATGGCGATGTCGATGACCGGCTCGGGGAAATCCATCCGCTCCAGGATGATGGGCTGCTTGTCGTCGCAGAGCGTGTCGCCCGTGCCGGCCAGCTTCAGGCCCACCACGGCGCAGATATCACCGGCATAGCACTCGGTGATTTCGTCCTTCTTGTCCGCGCGCATCTGCACGAGCCGGCTGATGCGCTCGCGCTTGCCCTTCACCGAGTTCCACACCGCAGTGCCCGCCTCCAGCTTGCCGGAGTACACGCGGAGAAACGTCAGCGTCTGGGACTGGAACGCGGGGTCGTTCATGATCTTGAACGCCAGCGCGCTGAAGGGCGCGTCGTCCCGCGTCTCGCGCACGGCATCCTCGCCGTTGGGCGTCTTGCCGTGGATGGGCGGCACCTCCAGCGGGCTGGGCAGGTAGTCCACCACCGCGTCCAGCAGCGGCTGCACGCCCTTGTGGCGGAAGGCCGAACCGCAGAACACCGGGAACAGCTTCAGGCCCAGGCAGCCCTTGCGGATGGCGCCACGCACTTCGTCCTCGGTCAGCTCCACGCCCTCGAGGAACTTCTCCGTCAGCGCGTCATCCTGCTCGGCCGCGGCCTCCAGCAGCTCGGCGCGGGCAGCATCCGCCGCCTCCTTGAACTCCTCGGGGATGTCCGACTCTTCGTAGTGGCTGCCCTGCTCCGAGTCCTGGAATACCAGGGCCTTCATCTTCAGCAGGTCGATGACGCCGCGGTGCTTGTCCTCCGCGCCCAGCGGCAGCTGCATGCGGACCGCACGCGCGCCCAGCTTCTCGCGGATGGTCCCCACGGACATCTCGAAGTCGGCGCCCACCCGGTCCATCTTGTTGATGAAGCAGATGCGAGGGACCTTGTACTTGTCCGCCTGGCGCCACACCGTCTCCGACTGCGGCTCCACGCCGTTCACCGCGTCGAACACCGTGATGGCGCCGTCCAGCACGCGCAGGCTGCGCTCCACCTCGATGGTGAAGTCCACGTGTCCCGGCGTGTCGATGATGTTGACGCGGTAGCGCTGGTCGTGCCGGGCCCAGAAGGCGGAGATGGCGGCGGACGTGATCGTAATGCCGCGCTCACGCTCCTGGACCATCCAGTCGGTGGTGGTGTTGCCTTCGTGCACCTCGCCCATCCGGTGGATGGCGCCGGTGTAGAAGAGAATGCGCTCCGTGGTCGTCGTCTTGCCGGCATCGATGTGCGCCATGATGCCGATGTTGCGGTAGCGATCGAGGGGGTACTCACGGGCCATGACTCAATACCTCTCCAGGGAGGAAGGGCGGGCCCGAGGCCTCGACACCTGCCGGCCGGACGGATTCAGAGAACCTGCTTCATCTAACAAAACCGCCCGGATGCATCCTCTGCACCCGGGCGGTCACCGCGAAGCCTCTAGGGCCTACCAGCGGTAGTGAGCGAAGGCCTTGTTGGCCTCCGCCATCTTGTGCGTGTCTTCACGCTTCTTCACCGCGTTGCCGCGGTTGTTGGCGGCGTCCATGATCTCACCGGCCAGCTTCTCCTGCATGGTCTTCTCACCACGCGCCTTGGAGTAGGTGATGATCCAACGCATGCCGAGCGCCACGCGGCGGTCCTGACGGACCTCGACAGGCACCTGGTAGGTGGCGCCACCGACGCGGCGGCTCTTGACCTCGAGCACCGGCTTGACGTTGTCGAGGGCCTTCTTGAAGGTCTTGAGGGGGTCTTCCTTCGCGCGCTCCTCAATGAGGGCGAAGGCACCGTAGCAAACGCCTTCCGCGATGGACTTCTTGCCCTTCCGCATCAGGTCGTTGACGAACTTGGTGACGAGCCGGTCCTGGAACTTCGGATCCGGAAGAATCTTGCGCTTGGCGACTACGCGACGGCGAGGCATCTCTTCTCTCTTCCCTTACGCCCCACTCCCATTGGGAGAAATCCACGGGGCTTCAAGCACTGCAGGAGGAACTTCACAAGGACGCTCCCCAGGGTGCGGGGCGATGCGTCCGGACTCTGCGCTACAGAAGGTGATCCGCGTGACGAGCGATCAGCTCGGACGCTTCGCGCCGTACTTGGAGCGGCTCTGCTTGCGACCCGCGACACCCACGGAGTCCAGCGTTCCACGGACGATGTGGTAGCGGACGCCCGGGAGGTCCTTCACACGGCCACCGCGAATCATCACCACCGAGTGCTCCTGGAGGTTGTGACCCACGCCGGGGATGTAGGACGTGACCTCGATCCCGTTCGTCAGACGAACACGGGCCACCTTGCGGAGGGCCGAGTTCGGCTTCTTCGGGGTCGTGGTGTACACGCGCGTGCAGACGCCACGCTTCTGAGGGGACTCCTTGAGCGCGGGGCTCTTGCCCTTGACGACGAGCTTCTCGCGGCCCTTGCGGACCAGCTGGCTAATGGTCGGCACTGATACCTCTTCTTCGGGTTCGTCGCCGCCAGAGACACCAGGCGGCGCATATCTACCTACAAGACAACGGTAAAGGCGCGCGAGTATAGGAAGGGGCCTATCCGTGTCAAGCACGGCCTGTCCCTTGCCTACAACCGGCCAGGGTCCCAGGTCCCATTCCCCGCCTCGGCGCTTCCGCGCACGGCTGGTCTACAACGGGGCGGTCCTCTACTCCGCGTGCGGTTAGAAGTCGAGGACCATCACGACGGCGTCCTCCCCCTCGTCGACGTAGTAGTTCGGCCGGATGCCGACGGGGCGGAAGCCAAAGGCCCGGTAGAGCTGGAGCGCGGCCTCGTTGCTCTTGCGTACCTCCAGGGTGGCCAGCGTGCAGCGCTTGGCCCTCCCCCGCGCCAGGACCTCGTCCATGACGGCGCGCGCCACGCCCCGGCGCCGGTGCTTGGGCGCGGTGGCCACGTTCAGCACGTGCACCTCGTCATGGACGATCCAGAAGATGGCCAGGCCCAGCAGCTCCGGCCCGTCCGCCTCCCGCTCCTCCTCCACGAGGAGGATGGTGGACCATTCGTGCTGAAGCTCGCGCTTGAGCAGGTCCTGGGACCAGGGGTTCTTGAACGAGGCCTGCTCCAGCAGCATGACCGCGGACAGGTCCTCCGCCGCCATCTGCCGGATGGTGTAGCCGTGCCGGGCCTCGGGCGCCGACTCCTCGCGCATCCGCCTCATCGACTTGCCTCCCGGGCAAAGGGCGCCACGCGGCGCACCTGCGCCGAGGCCCGCACCTGCGCCAGCTCTTCCGCCGCCAGCGCCCCATACCGCCCCCGAACCAGCTTCTCCCGGATGGCGGCGCGCGCCGCCTCGTAGCCTTCCGGATATTCGTCCGCGTTCTGCTCGAAGTGGCGGCGGACCTCGGTCTCACCCACCTGCGCCCGCAGCCGGATGCGGCTGTCCAGGATGCGCTCGGCCCGAAGCCCCCGCGCCAGCACCCGCTCCAGCCCCTGCACGTCCACGTCATGGCGGGACAGGAACCGCTTCAACGCCGCCTCCCCTCCTAGCACCGCCTGGAATGCGTCCACCCGCGCCTGGACCTCCGCGGGCTCGGCAGGGAATGCCTGCAGACGGTCCGCATTCAGAACCTGGACCCGCTGGTTGATGATGAGCTCCAGGGCCCCCCGGAGCGTGTCCTCGTCGAGCGGGAGCTCCAGGGCCTGCACGCCGCCTCGCTGGAGGAGCGCGACCCGAGCCTCGAAGCGCAGCTCGCTCAGGGTGAGCACCTGGCCCTCAATGATCGCCACCACCTGGTCCGCGACCCGGCCCTCCACGGTGGCCGGCGGAGTCGCCGCAGCCCCCACGGCTGGCGCCAGCGAGAGCCAGCCCGCAAGCCACAGGGTATCCGCACCGAGCCATCGAGGCGGTGACATGGGCTCCCTCATCCTCCGGCGACGTTATACATCTCGCACGGTCCGGACAGTCCTTGCTGGCGCGTGCCTACCGGCTGGTTACGTTGAATCGGGTACACCACGGCGGGAACAAATGGCGGACGACTACTATCAGACCCTCGGCGTCGATCGGTCGGCTTCAGCGGAGGACGTCAAGAAGGCGTACCGCAAGCTGGCGCGCAAGTACCACCCGGACGTCAACCCGGGCAACAAGGCCGCCGAGGAGAAGTTCAAGCAGGTGAGCGCGGCGTTCGAGGTGCTGTCAGACACCCGGAAGCGCAAGCTCTACGACGAGTTCGGCCCGGACGCCGAGAAGATTGGCTTCGACGAAAAGAAGGCGGAGGCCTATCGGGCCTACAAAGCCTCGGCCGGGAGCGCCGGTGCCGGGGGCATTCCCTATGGCGCCGAGGGCTTCGACCTGGGTGACCTCTTCGGCGACCTGTTCGGAGGCCGTGGCGGTGGCGCGGCGGGCGGCGCCCCGGGGGGCTTCGACATTGGCGAGATGTTTGGGCGTCGGGGTCGCAACGCCGGGCCTGAGCGTGGAGAGGACCTGACGGTCCGCGTCCAGCTCACCCTGGCTGAAGCCGTCTCCGGAACCGAGCGCCCCCTGGCCTTCAACCGTCCGGGCCGGTGCTCCACGTGCAGTGGCCGAGGCACATCAGGACCGGTGTCCACCTGCAACGTTTGCAACGGTACGGGCCGAGCCCGGCGTTCCGGGAGCCTGTTCGGTGGCGCGGGCGCGTGCCCCAACTGCCACGGCACGGGCAAGGCCGCGCCACCCTGCCCCCAGTGCGGGGGCGCGGGTGTGAAGGAGGAGCTGGCCCGGCTGACGGTGAAGATTCCCGCGGGCGTGCACACCGGCTCAAAGGTGCGGCTCTCCGGCCAGGGCGCGGCGGGGACACGCGGCGGCCCCCCAGGAGACCTCTATATCGAGACCGAGGTGGCCGAACATCCCCTCGTGCGTCGCGAAGGCGACGACCTGCACCTCGATCTGCCCGTGACGGTCTCCGAGGCCCTGCTGGGCGCCGACGTGCGCGTCCCCACGTTCCAGGGGGAAGTCACCGTGAAGGTGCTCCCCCACTCCCAATCCGGCCGCCGCATGCGGCTGAAGGGGCGCGGCGTTCCCTCGCTCAAGGGCGGAGCACAGGGCGACCTGTACCTCCACCTCCAGGTGAAGGTCCCCGAGGAAACAACCGCCGAGGCTCGGGCCGCCGCCGAGGCGCTCGCCCGGGCCTACCAGGGCGACGTCCGCCGCGAGCTGACGCTCTAGCCTCTTGCCTCTTGTCCTGGGCGTCGCACCGTCATAGACGGACTGCGCCCCACCTTCTCACGCCGCCGAACCATACGGAGCACACGCGCACATGGGCCTCTTAGACATCTTCACGGGCGGCTCGGGCCCCGAGAAAGCCCTCAAGCTCAAGCCCAAGGTCACCCAGAAGTACGGCGACCCCGCGACCCGGCAGAAGGCCATCCAGCAGTTGGGGGAGATGAAGGTCCCCGAGGCCGTGTCCGTGCTGCTCAGCCGCTTCACCCTCACCGTGGACCCGCTCACTACGGACGCGGATGAGAAGGAGCACACGTTCGAGCTGGTGAAGAGCTTCGGCAAGGACGTCGCCGTGCCGCCCATCCTGGAGTTCCTGCGCACCAGCGAGCAGGCCGCCTCGTGGGCCCTGCGGCTGCTCGGTGAGCTGACCTCCGAGGAGGAGACCATCACCGCCTGCGTGAGCGCGCTCCAGCACCTGTCCGCCCACTACACGCGCAATCCGGAGAAGAAGGTGGTGTTGCTGCACCACGTGGCCGGCAGCCAGGACCCCCGCATCCCCCCCACGGTGGTGCCCTTCCTGGAGGACATGTCGGACGACGTGAAGATCGCCGCGCTCAAGGCGCTGGGCGTCTTCAAGTACGAGCCGGCGCGCGAGCCCATGCTGAAGCTGCTCACCGCCGACGAGACGGCTCGCCGGGTGCAGACGTCCGTACTCAGCGCGCTGGCGGAAGGTGGCTTCTCCGTGGAGGGCTACCGGGAGAAGGTGGAGCCGCTGCTGGTGGAGCCCTACGCCCTGGGCAACGACCAGCGCATCCAGCGCCGGGCCTGAGCCCGGCTGTCGGCCAGCCGACACGGACACTGTCCTCCGGAAGGCCTCGGAAGGCAGAGGCCGTTCACAGGCGCGCGGAACTTGAGCAAGGATTCACCCCGTGCGCTCAAAGAAGAAGGGGACGCTGGCGGAAGTCGTACCGCTGCGTCCGGTTGCGAAGGCGGCCAAGAAGACTCCGAAGCGGCCCGCGAAGCCGCTCCCCTCGGTGGAAGCGGATGTTGCTCACCGCGCCCTGCTGGAGATGTCGCGGCACCTGACGGACAACGCGGGGCCCACCGAAGCGCTCCGCGCCCACCTGCAGACCATCCACACACTCCTCAAGCCGAAGGTCTGCTACGTGGCGCGCTACTTCCCATCCCGGGAGCAGCTCCACGTCGAGCACGTGCGAGGCCGTTACGACGACCGCGTCACCGCCGCCGTCCCCGGTGAGGGCGTGGTGGGCCGGGCCTTCTCCCAGAAGGCGCTGCTGCGTGATGGGGACACAGTCGCCGTGCCACTCGAGGGCCCGCAAGGCGTCGGTGGCGTCCTGGTGGTGCTGGGCTCCCGGCGCGAGCCGTCCGACACGCTGTTGCAGTCACTGGCGGCGCAGCTCACCGCCGCCTACGAGGTGGCGCGCCTGCGTGACGACAGCGCCCGCCGCAACAAGGACCTGCAGACGGCCATCGCTGGCCTCAAGAGCCTGGAGCAGAACCGCGAGGAGCTGCTGGGCAACGTCTCGCACGACCTGAAGAACCCGCTCACCACCATCAAGTCCTACCTGGCGATGATGGGCCGCGAGAAGCTGGGGCCCCTCACGGATGCCCAGCGCCGCGCGGTGCAGATCTGCGACCGGAACTCGGACCGGATGCTGCGCATGGTGAACGATTTGCTGCTCATGTCCCGGCTCCAGTCCGGGAAGATGCAGCTCAATCAGCGTCCCTTCGGCCTCAAGGCCGTGGCGGAGGAAGTGGTGCGCTCACTGGGGGCGCTCGCGGAGCACTGCAAGGTACGCGTGGTGATTCCCCCCTGCCCCGAGGTGTTCGTCCGCGGCGACCGCGAGCGCATCGCCGAGGCCATCCACAACCTCGTGGAGAACGGCATCCACCACAGCGAGGCGGACGACACCGTCGAGGTGCGCGTCTCCGCCGAGGACGGCCTGGCGATGCTGACCGTGAAGGACAGCGGCCCGGGCATGTCCAGCGAGGCCCTGGAGCACGTCTTCGACGCCTTCTACCGCGCCACCCCGGGCATGCCCCGGCCGCCTGGTGCGGGGCTCGGGTTGCCGCTGGTAGGGAAGATTGTCGCCCTCCATGGCGGACGAATGGAGAGCGCCAGCGTCCTGGGCGAGGGCAGCACGTTCCAGATGGTGCTCCCCATGTTCGCCGGCGCCGTCAGCGCGCCGGAGATGGCCCAGGCGGCGCCCAAGAGCGGCGGCATCCTGCTGGTGGAGGACGACGCCGACTGCCGGGAGGTGCTGCAGCAGGTGCTGGAGCAGGAGGGCTACCGGGTGATGGCCACCTCGGGCGCATCCGAGGCACGGTCCATTCTCTCTCACATCCGGCCAGCCATGGTCCTGCTCGACCTGCGGCTGAGCGAGGAGGATGGGCAATCGGTGCTCCGCTACATCCGTGGCAACGAGTCGCTGGCGGACATCGTCGTGTACATCATCTCCGGAGCCACCGAGGTGGCGTCACTCACCTCGGGCCAGGGGCTGGAGCGCATCGACGGCTTCTTCGAAAAGCCCCTCAACCTGCCCAAGCTGCTGGACACCGTCTCTGCGGTGGTCCGGCCCAGCCGGCGAGCCCCCGCCGTGCCGTGACTGGGGGATTCGCCGCGGGCGCGAACAAGAGGTGGCCGGAAGCCACCTCGGTTTGTCTAGTATCCCCGCAGCCCCATGAGCACATCCGTCTACTCCCGTTACCGCGCCGCCTTCGCCCAGGCTCTTGCCAATGCCCTGGGCGTGCCGGCCGCCGACATCGAAGCCCAGGTCAAGCCCGCCGAGCCGGCGCACGGCGACCTCAGCTTCGCCACCTTCCCTCTCGCCAAGGCCCAGAAGAAGGCCCCACCCGCCATCGCCGCCGGGCTGGCGCAGTCGCTCAGCGTCCCCGGGCTGGAAATCAAGGCCGTGGGGCCGTACGTCAACGCGCGCTTCCCCACCCTGCCCTTCACGGCGGAGGTCATCGACGCCGCGCGAAGCGCGGGCATCCGCTACGGCGGTGACGAGGACGCGGGCCGCGGCAAGACGGTGGCCATCGACTACTCGTCGCCGAACATCGCCAAGCCCATTGGCTTCCACCACATTCGCACGACGTTCCTCGGCCACTGCATCGCCAACATCTACCGGGCGCTGGGCTGGCGGGTGGAAGGCATCAACTACCTGGGCGACTGGGGCAAACAGTTCGGCCTGGTGGCCGTGGGCTTCCAGGAGTACGGCGACCCGGCCCGCATCGACGACATGGGCCACCTGGTGGAGGTGTACGTCAAGGCCAACAAGCGCGCCGAGGCCGAGCCCGAGTTCGACGAGAAGGCCCGCGCCTTCTTCCGCCGCATGGAGGCCGGTGACGCCGAGGCCCTCAAGCTCTGGAACCAGTTCCGGGACACCAGCATCAAGGGCTTCAAGAAGATCTACGCGCGGATGGGCATCGAGTTCGAGCACATCGAGGGAGAGAGCCGCTACCAGGGAAAGATGGACGCGGTCATCGACCAGATTGCGAAGAAGCCCGGCGTGAAGGAGTCGCAGGGCGCGCTCATCGTCGACCTGACCTACGCGGAGAACGAGCCACCCATCCTGCTGAAGAAAAACGACGGCAGCACGCTGTACGCCACGCGTGACCTGGCCGCCGCGCAAGACAGGTACGAGCGCTTCCAGTTCGACAAGTCGCTCTACGTCGTCGCGCAGGACCAGGCGTTGCACTTCCGGCAGGTGTTCCGCGCGCTGAAGGAGATGGACCTGCCCTGGGCGGACCGCACCGTCCACGTCGCGTTCGGCCGCATCCACGGCATGAGCACGCGCAAGGGCCAGGTGGTTCAGCTCAACGACGTGCTGGACGAGGCGCGCGAGCGCGTCTCCGTCAAGGTGCGGGAGAACGTGGAGGCCGGCCGCATCCAGACGGATGACGCGGACGCCCTCTCCGAGCAGATCGCCCTGGGCGCCATTGCCTTCGGCGACCTCAAGCACAAGCGTGCCAGCGACTACACCTTCGACTGGGACGAGGTGCTCAGCTTCGAGGGCCACACCGGCCCCTATCTCCAGTACGCCCACGCGCGCGCCGTCAACGTGCTGCGCAAGGGCGGTGGCGCGCCGGCCAGCTACGACGCGGCCCTGCTGACGCTCCCCGAGGAGCAGGCCCTGCTGCGCGAAATCATGCGCCTGCCCGAGGTGGTTCGCGACGCGGCGGAGCAGTATGAGCCCAGCCTCGTGGCGAGACTGCTGCTCGACGTGGCCTCGGCGCTCAGCCGCTACTACACGCTGGGCAATCAGGAGCGCGACAAGCGCATCAACGTCGAAGGCAATGACGCGCTGCGTTCCGCGCGACTCGCCCTCATCGACGCCGCCCGGGTTACTCTGGCCGCGGGACTGACGCTGCTGGGCATTCCCACGCCCGACAACATGTAGCCGGGAGCATTCTTGGAGACCGCGCTGTCACCGACTGCGAATCAGGGAGCGTCCTCGCTGAAGGACGAATTCGGCCCCATGGGCCGGGCGCTGGGAACGCGCTACCTGGAGAGCGTGCACTTCCCGCCGGAAGCAGAAACAGAGCTCCGGAACCTGCACGCCAAGGGCTTCGTGGTGCACGTCATGCGCACCACCGCCTGGGTGAACTTCCTCTACCTGACGTGGGCCATGGTGCGCCGGGCGCTGCCGCCCGTGCGCGCCGTGGTGAACCTGCGGCCATGGTTCACCCGACCCTGGCGACAGGCGAAACAGAGCGGTGACTTCACGCAGCGCTTCGAGCACGCCCGGCAGACGGGGGGCAGCGGTCTGGTCTTCCTGCGCCGCACCGCCCTGCTCCGTCCGTCTGGGAAAGAGACGCGCGAGGACCCCTTCCCCGCCCTGGTGGCCATGGCCCGCCAGTCCGACAAGCCCGTGTACCTGGTGCCGGAGTTGTTCGTCTGGGAGAAGCGCCCCGCGCGCCTGAAGCCCAACTGGGTGGACGTGGTGTTCGGCAGCCCCGAGGCACCGGGATTCCTGCACTCGATGCTGGCCTTCTTCCGCAACTACAAGCGCGCGCAGTTCCGCGTGGGCGAGCCCATCGACCTGCAGCGCTTCGTCGCGGAGAACCCTCGCGACTCGGACGAACTGCTCGCTCGCAAGGCGCGTAGCAGTCTCCACGTCCACCTCGCGCGCGAAACGCGGGCCGTGTTCGGTCCGCCGGTGAAGCCCGCCTCGCGCGTCATCGAGGAGACGCTGCGCGACAGGTCCCTGCGCAAGGTGGTGGAGGAGTGCGCGGCGGAATCCGGGCGCAAGCCGGAGAGCGTCCTGCGCGAGGCTCGCCGCAACCTGGAGGCCATTGCCGCCAAACCCAGCCCCACCGCGCTGGCGTTCACCTCCCCCGTGCTGGAGTGGGTGTTCAACCGCATCTACGACGGCATGCACGTGGACGAGGCCGGCCTCCACCGCGCGCTCAAGGCCGCGAGCCACGCGCCCATCGTCCTGTGCCCCAGCCACAAGAGCCACGTCGACTACCTGGTAATGAGCTGGGTGCTATGGAACCGGGGCTACGCGGTGCCCCTGGTGGCCGCGGGCGCCAACCTCTCCTTCTGGCCCCTGGGCACGTTCTTCCGCCGCTGTGGCGCGTTCTTCCTCCGGCGCTCCTTCAAGGGCGACAAGGTCTACGCCGCGTCCTTCAAGGCCTACGTGCGCAAGCTGGTGCACGACGGCATCCACCAGGAGTTCTTCCCGGAAGGCGGCCGTTCGCGCACGGGCAAGCTGTTGTTGCCCAAGCTGGGCATGTTCACCTGGCAGGTGGAGTCCGTGCTGGAGGGCGCGCGCGATGACCTCATCTTCGTGCCGGTGGCCATCGACTACGAGAAGGTCGTCGAGTCCAGCAGCTACTCGAAGGAGCTGGCTGGCGGAGAGAAGAAGCCCGAGGACCTCAAGGCGCTCTTGAGCACGCCCAAGGTGCTGGCGGCGCGGTACGGCCGCATCCACCTGGGCTTCGATGAGCCCATCTCCCTGCGCGCGTTCATGCAGGCACGTGGCATCAACCCGGACGAACCGGTGTCGGACGAACAGAAGAAGGGGCTCGTCCGCGCGCTGGGCAACCGGGTGATGTACGGCATCAGCAAGGTGTCCACGGTGACGCCGCACGCGCTGGTCAGCACCGCCCTGCTCTCGCACCGGCGCCGCGGCTTGACGCAGCGGGAGATGGCAGACCGCATCAACATCCTGCGCCGCATCGCCGTGGAGGAGGGCTCGCCTCAGTCGGTGGAGATGCGCAACGCCCCCAGCAACCCGGAGACGATGGGCCCCATCCAGGACGCCATGCGCACGTTCATCTCCGACGAGATGGTGCGCACCCAGGAAGCGCGTGGCGAGGTCATCTACCAGGTCGAGGAGGCACGCCGCCCGGAGCTGTCCTTCTACAAGAACACGCTGATGAACCTGGTGGCCTCCCGGAGCCTCGTGGCCAACGCCATGCTTGCCAGCGGCAGCCCGGCGCCCTACGACACCGTGAAGGAGCGCGCGCTGTTCCTGTCCCGCCTCTTCAAGGTGGAATTCATCTACCGGGTGGGCACCACGTTCGACTCTATCTTCGCGGAGACGGTGGAGCGGCTGGAGCGCATGGGCCTGGTGCTTGAGGAGAACGAGACGCTCCGCGTGGCCCCCGAGGCCCACGCGCGTCCGGACCTGGAGTTCCTGGCCGACATGCTGCGCGACTACCTGGAGGCCTACCTGCTGGCGGCCCTGACGCTCCAGGATGTGGCCACCGGCGCCGCGGAGGACCGGAAGTCCTTCGTGAAGATGGCCCTGGAAACGGGCCGCGCGGAGTACCACGCCGGCCGCATCACCGCCTCCGAGTCCCTGGCCAAGGTGACGCTGGAGAACGCGGTGGCGTTCCTCCTGGACCAGAAGCTGCTCATCGAGGCCGACAAGAAGCTGACGCTGGGCCCCGCCGCCACCGAGCAGCAGGCCCGCACACAGCTCGTGGACGACATCCGTGGGTACCTGAAGCGCGGCTGAGCAGCCCTCCCTGGCCCCGTCCGCGCCCGCCACCGCGCTGTTCGAGCCAGGATGAAGGGCGTCAAGGTTCGAGCACGAGAGGAATAGGAGAAAGCCCGTTGGAAGACGCCCCCCCCAGCGATGTTGCGCCCCCTCCACCAGGGCCGCCCTCTGGCACCCGCTTGAGCACAAGCCCCAAATGGCTCGCGGTGGTGAGCGCCGCGTTTGCACTCGGCGCGTTCATCCTCGTGGGCGGCACCGTCCAGCTCGCGAACCCAGCCTTCGGCATCTGGTTCACCGAGCTGGTCGTGTTCCTGGGCCTGGGCTGGGTGATGCTGCGCAACGCGGGCTGGCGCCCTGTCCTCTACACGGGGCTGCTGCCAGCGCCGCGAGCGGCCACTGTCTTCGGATTCCTCCTGGGCGTGGCGAACTTCTTCGCGTTGGTGGTCCCCATCCAGTTCCTGGCCCAGTCGGTGGCGCCAGAGTGGCTGACGCGGATGTTCGACAGCTCGAAGCTGTTCGCGGATCAGACGCCGCTGGAGCTGGCCATCATCCTCACGGGTGTGTCGGTGGCCGCGCCCTTCTGCGAGGAGTTCTTCTTCCGCGGCATCTTCCAGCGAGGCCTCACCCCACCGGCACCCGCGCCCACCACCGCGCCCCTGGTCATCTCCGCCGTGGTGTTCAGCGCCTTCCACCTGGACCCGGTGGGCTTCCTGGCTCGCACGGAACTGGGCCTGCTCTTCGGTTGGCTCTACCTGCGCACCGGCTCGCTGTGGCCCGCCATTGGCGCCCACGCGGCCAACAACCTGGTGTCCTCGGTGCTCTTCCTGTCCGCCAAGGCACTGGGCACGGATGCCTCCGAAGCGACGTCTGAAGCGACAGACCCCCGCTTGGTGCTCGTGCTCGCCGCGGCGGGCTGGGCGGGCATGAGCGCCCTGCTCGCCTACGCGCGACGGCAGCCTGGCGTCTGGGGTCCCGGCGCACGCGCCAGCGACGAGGAGGCCCAGGAGCCCGGCCCCACGCCTTCCCTGGTGCGACTGATGCTTCCCTGGGTGGTGGGGGCCACGGTGTCTCTGGGCCTGCTGGTGGCCGTGGACTCGCGGGGGTTGGCCCTCAACTTCTACGACGCGCAGCACCCGCTGCCGACGCTGGAGTCCCCCCAGGCCCCCGCGCTGCACGCGGAGCGTAAGGCGTTGAGCGCGCTCCGCGCCTCGGCGCGCCGAGGGGAGCTGCCCATGGAGGCCTACTACGAGGAGCGGGAGCGGCAGATTCGCGCGCACCGCATCCAAACCGGGCCAGGGCTGAAGCCCTGACCCGCGCAGTGCCGCTTCAGACGAAGCGGTACGTGCTGACGTGGAAGATGGGACCCACCATGGCGCTGGTGAGTGTGTCCCCGTCCACGCGGCCTTCGGCTTCGATGCGCTGACCGTCCTTCTTCAGCTTCCGGTCCCCGCCAGCGAGCTGGTACGTGGTGCCGTCGTCTCCCTCCAGCACCCAGACCCCCGTTTCGATGTCACGGAACACGACGCGGCCAGTGAGCTTCATGCGTCCTCCTTCTGGAGCATCGCGCGGGCGATGACGAGGCAGATGACGGTGTTGAAGCCCAGCCAGGGCTTGGCAAGGAACGCGAAGGGCAGCCACGCCAGCGCCGGCGCTCCGGCCCAGGCCGTGTAGGCCAGGAAGCCCGCGAAGCCGAGCGCCAGGCCCCCCATGGCCGACCGCAGCCCCCGCCACTTGATGGCCGGCAGCGACAGGAGCAGCGGGATGAGCGCGCTGTAGAACAGCGGGTTCACCGTCCGGCCCCGGCCGAAGATGATGCGCTCCCAATCCGGCAGGGGCAGCGACGCCACCTGCACCACGTCTCCTGCGGCCCCCTCAGCGCCCCCGAACCAGCCGCGCAGGAAGAAGGCCCCCACCGTCGAGAGCAGCAGCGGGATGAGGAAGGCGGGCCGCACCAGCACGTTGAGGTAGCCCGGCCGCGCACGGCCTCGCAGCGTCAGCAGCACGAACGCCAGCAGCGCCAGCGCCCAGTACAGCGGCGGCCACTGTGCCAAGCCGCCGCCGCGCAGCGACGCGAGCGACGCCTCGGCGTTGAGCAGGCCGTGGCCGTACTGCTCGCTCCACGCCTGGTCCGCGGACTTCTTCGCGCCCGCGTAGAGGGCCTGCTCCACCTCGTCCGGTCCCTTGGCGCCGGCCGCGTAGAGCATCGCCGCCACCGCCGCGACGTGCGGCGTGGCCATGCTGGTGCCCTGGTAGGACGCGTAGACGAAGCGCGAGACGTCCCGCGGGTCGAGGGTGTTCTGGAGGATGCCCCCCTGGTCGCCCCGGCGCTTGTCACCACCCGGCGCGGCGATGTCCAACTCCTTGCCGTAGGAGGAATAGGGCGCCAGCACACCGTCCGGCCCCACGGCCGACACCGCCACCGCGCCCGGGTAGGCCGCGGGGAATTCCACCGTCGCCCGCCCGCCGTTGCCGGCCGCGGCCACCACGGTGACGCCCTTCTTGCGCGCGTACTCGACCGCGCTGGCCATCACCTGCGAGTACGCCCCGCCGCCCAGGGACAGGTTGATGACGTTCGCACCCTTGTCCGCCGCGAAGCGGATGGCGTCCGCGATGTCCGCCGTGTTCCCGCCACCGAAGTGGTTGAGCACCTTGACGGGCATCAGCGTCGCCTCGAAGGCCACTCCCGCCACGCCTTCGCCATTGTTGGTGGCCTGGGCGATGGTGCCCGCCACGTGCGTGCCGTGCCCGTGGTCGTCGTTGGCGTGCTCGTCGTCGTTGACGAAGTCGAAGCCCTTCACGAACTTCACGCCCTTGAGGTCCGGCGCCTGCTTGAAGTCGCCGTGGTCCTCGTACGCGATGCCAGTGTCCAGCACCGCCACCACCACGCCCTTGCCCCGGTTGCGCTCCCAGGCCTTGGGCATGTCGATCATCCGCAGGTTCCACTGCTGCGCGAAATGCGGGTCGTTCGGCGTGAAACTGGCGCGGACCTCCATCAACGGCTCGGCGGCTTCCACGGCGGGGTGCTGGCGGATGCGCTCGAGCACCCCGTCCACGTCGTCCACGCCCACCGCCACCGTGAGGGCCTCGTCGGCGCTCTCCACGGAGTTGAGTTCCAGGTCGACGCCCCAGTCGGCCTCCCAGGCGTCGAACTCCGCCTTCGTCGTGCCGTCCTTGAAGTCCACGACGATGGCGCCCGCCACCACGTCCCGCGCATCGAGCGCCCGCAGATTCGCAGGGGGAGGCGTGTCCTGCTCACGAGAAGCGGACGCACAGGCGGCCGACAGCGTCAGGGCCAGCGCCGCGCCCCCCAGGGTCCATCGCACCTTCCGCATCAGGCCACTCCTTGAGAAACGAAACACGCGTCTGGAAGACCCCTACGAACGAACGTCACAACGATTGGGTCTGCACCGACAGTCTGGATGTCCCCTCTCCCTGCGTGCAAGGGCGGCAAGGAGGAGAAACGTGAAGAAGTACGATGGTTTGCGATACAACGGTCATCCGCCGGAGAGCCGCCGCAGCCAGGCCGCGACAGCTCGGCCGACCTGAGGAAGGTTCCGCTGGAAGGTAGGTCCGGCATCGTCGATGACCTCCAAGTCGCCTCCCGTCCGAGCGATAGCGGCGGAGACGGCGGCCCGCGGCAGCCGGGTGTCCTCCTCCCCCTGTACCACCAGGAGCGGGCACGTCACCCGGGACAGGACTTCCGGCGCCACCAGGGCCGGGGCCACCAGACACAGGCCTCCCACGGCGGGGTGTTTCGCCTGGAGCGCCAGGGCCACCTGGGCGCCCCCGTGGAGTGACGCCACCGCCAGTGCGTTGGCCCCCGCGTTCTCCAGCAGCATCTGCATGGCGGCCTCCGCGTCCGCCAGCAGCTCCAAGTCCCGCCCCCGCTTGCCCTGGCTGGCCCCCACGCCCCGGTGATTGAACCGCAGCGTCGGAAAGCCCGCGTTCGCCGCCGCCCAGACGAGCTCCGCCGCGATGACGTGGTCCATGCCGCCCCCTTCGTCCGGCCGGGGCGGAATCACGAGCAGCGGCGGCGCTCGGCTTCCCCGGTGCGTGGTGCCCTCCATGACCTCCGACCCCACCGGCACCAGCGTCGCGCGTTCGAGGAACTGACCTTTCTGAACCATGCCTCACCATAAACCCCTACACCCTCGCGCGGCCGCCCACACGCGCCGTCCGACACGAACCCACACACGATTTCACGTCGAATCTTCTCCGACAGGAAACTTCCTGGTGGATTCGAGGACAATGCGGAAACACCCCCAGTTTCCGCAGGAGCCCCCACCCCATGAGCACCATCCAGCGCGGACGGAACAGCATCGCGCAGACCTCCCGCAGCACCGCCGACCGCGTTCGTGGAAGTGGATCAACCGCCACCAACACCGTGCAGCCTCCCGTGACGGGTGGCGCCGCTCAGCGCGGCGTCGTGGTGGATGGCTTCGATAGCCGCTCCGCGCAGACGCGCGCGGTGGGTGGCGTCTTCACCGCGCCCGCGGGCTCCAAGGACAAGGTCTTCGACGGCAAGCTGGTGGGCGCCGGCGGCCAGACGTTCGAGCCGAATACGCCGCTCAACCAGGTCCCCGCCTTCGTTCCGGCGAACAACCCGAACGCCACGGCGACGGTCGTCTACGTCAACGGCATCAGCACCAACAAGGACGGCCAGGCGCGCGAGCTGCAGGCCCTCGCGAACAGCACCGGCATGCGCGCCATCGGCGTGCACAACGCCACGTCCGGAATGCTCGCCGACGTCATCCAGGCCGCGAAGGACAAGCTGAACAAGGGCAAGAATCCCGCGGTCGACTCGCTGTCGGACATCGTCTACTCCGAGCTGAAGGCGGGCCGTGACATCCACCTGATGGGCTACAGCCACGGCGGCCTCATCACCTCGCGCGCGCTGAAGGATGTCGGCAACCGGCTGCGCATCGAAGATGGGATGTCCAAGGCGCAGGTGGAGCAGCTGCTCAGCCGCGTCAACGTGGAGACCTTCGGCGCGGCGGCGACCACCTACCCGGACGGCCCCAACTACGTGCACTACGTCAACAACAAGGACGCCGTGCCTGTCATCTTCGGCCAGGGCAGCAAGGGCTGGACGCCGGGCGACCTGTTCCGCGACGCTGGCAAGGGCGCGCAGGTCCACCACTTCTCCGAGAAGGGCATGTTCAGCGGCGCCCACTCGCTGACGGAGACGTACCTGAACCACCGCGTCCCGTTCGAAGAGGGCCGCGCCGGCAACTTCTGAGCCGCCCTTCCCTACCGGGAAACAGCGGAGGCCACGAGGTGATGAACCTCGTGGCCTCTTGCGTTTCAACCCGCGATTCGCGGCGGCGGGCTACACGGACTGCAGCACGTAGAACTTGAGGTACTTCCCCTCCGGGAACTGCAAGCGCACCGGGTGGTCCGGCGGCTGGTAGCGCTCCTCGACGAGCGCCAGGTCAACGCCCGCCTTGAACCCCGCCTCGCGCACCGCGCCCATGAAGTCGTCCGGGCTCACGCGCGCCGAGCACGACGCCGTCGCCAGCAACCCACCCGGCCGGAGGATGGCCAGGGCCTGCCGGTTGAGGGACGCATACCCGTCAATGGCCGCCTGCACCGCGCGCTGGCTCTTCGCGAAGGCGGGCGGGTCCAGGATGATGAGGTCGAAGGTGCGGCCCTCGTCCTTGAAGGACTGGATGATCTTGAAGACGTCCGCCGCCAGGAAGTCGTGCTTCTCCGCGGCGATGCCGTTGCGCGTGAAGTTCTCCCGAGCCAGCGCGATGGCGTCCGGGTCCTGATCCACGGAGAAGACGCTGTTGGCCCCACCCAGCGCCGCGTTGACGGAGAAGCCGCCGCTGAAGCTGAAGCAATTGAGCACGTCGCGGCCCTTGCCCAGCCGACGGATGAGGTAGCGGTTCTCCCGCTGATCCAGGAAGAACCCCGTCTTTTGCCCCTTCCAGGCGTCCACCAGGAAGGTGGCCCCGCGCTCGCGGATGGGAATCAGCTCCGGGGCCTCGTGGCCGAAGAGCATCTTCCCGGAGCCGCGTCCCTCGTCCTCGTCGACGTCGTCGCGGCCGACCTCGTCACGGCCGATGATGCCCTTGAGCCCGGGCACGCCGGCCTTCAGCGCCTCGATGAGGAGCGGCCGGTACGGTGTGAGGCCCGCGGAGTACAGCTTCATCACCGCCCAGCCCGCGTACAGGTCCACCACCACGCCCGGCAGGCCGTCGCCCTCGCCATGAATCAGGCGGTAGCTGTCCGTGTCGGTGAGGTCGATGAGCGCCGTGCGCTCGGACAGGGCCTGACGCACCCGCCGGGTGATGAAGCCCGCATCCACGGTGTCACGCGAGTCGCGCGTGAGCACACGCACGGCGATGGCCGAGTGCGGGTCGTAATACCCGCGCGCCACGAACTTCCCGTTCTCCGTCAGGTCCACCACGCTGCCGGCCGGAATCTTCGGCACGTGCTCCAGCGCCTTGCGGAACACCCACGGGTGCCCCGCGCGCAGGTGGCGCCCCAGTCCGCGCGCCAGTTCCAGCTTCACGACATTCACGGTGTCACTCCTCACGGGCCGCGCCGCGGCCCCTCCGGGCCAGGATGGCGCGAGCCAGTTCCTCGAAGCCCCGCCCCTCGGGCGCCCGGGTGATGAAAGCAGGTGGCGCCTCGATGCGGTCCAGGACGGCCCGCACGTTGGCCACGCCCACGCCCAGTCCAAAGGCGGCGAACATCGGGGCGTCGTTGAAAGAATCCCCCGCGTATACATAACGGCCGTCACGCGGGTCCAGCCGTTCGCCCCACGCCGTCCGCGCGAAGCGCCGCGTGGCGCGCAGCTTGTCGAAGCGGCCCAGCCAGCAGTTGATGTGGATCGACGAGCGCACGGCCGTCACGCCTCGCGCCACCAGCAGGGACTCGATGCGGTCCGCCCCCGCGGCCCCCAGGCGGGCCTCTTCGTTGTAGTCCACCGCCAGGTCTACCTCCGTGTACGCGCTGTCCATGGACAGCCGCGCGCCGGGCACCTGCTTGAGCACCCGGGCCACCTCGGACTGGAGCCGCCGCCGGTTCGCCACCCGCTCCGCCGGCGCCTCCGCGTAGACCTTCCGCAGCCGGCCATGCGCGCCCTTCAGGAAGAACAGGCCACCGTTCTCCACGATGACACCGTCCACGGGGAGCTGCCGCGCCCAGGCCTCTCCCCAGCCCGCCGGGCGGCCACTCACCAGCACCACGCGCAGGCCGGCGGACGACAGGCGCTCCAGCGCCCGCACCGTCTCCGAGCGCAGCTTGTGGCCCGTGGTCAGCGTGCCATCCACGTCGGTGAAGACGCCCTCCACGCGGGACAGGTCGGCCTCGCGAAGCGGGCGCGGGACTCGTGCCTTCAGGAGCGCCTTCATCACATCACGTCCAGACCGGCGAGCAGTCCCTGGAAGGCGACGATGGTGGACCGCAGCTCGTCGGGCGAGAGCTGGCCCACCTGGAGTTTGCGCGCCTTGCGCAGGAAAGCGTCCAGCTCCGTCGCACGGCCGTAGAGGGACTGGCCACTGCCGGCCGCCTCGGCCAGGGCCCGGGCCGCGCCCGCGGGGTCAGAACCCACCAGCGACATGGCGCGCTCCAGCCGGACGCCGCACGACGCCCACACCTCGCGGTCATGGATGATGAGCAGCTGTCGCTGGTTCACCGCGGACAGGCCTTGGACGAAGGTGTCCAGGGCCTCCACCACCGTCACCAACTCCGCGCGGGAGGGGTTCGGGAGGATGGCCAGGCGGCCGACCTCGGCGCGCATCTCCACGATGTGCCGCTTGTCCTGCGCGCGCAGATTCCGGTACGCGGCCGTGCGCCCGAAGGCGTCCATTTCCGTCTGGAGCTGCTGGGCATTCCACTGCACGTCCTGCGCCTCCGCTTCGCGGACCTTCTTCAGGCGCGCGGTGAGGATGCGGCCCAGGTCGGCGGTGATGGCGCGGACCGTTACCGCGGCCTTCACCTCCACCGCGTAGCCCGGCACCACCTGGGCCCGCGTTGCCTCGCCCAAGAGGCTCGCCGACTCGAACACCAGGTTGCTCATCTGCTCGCGGAACCGGGCGCGGATGCGCTGAACTTCCGCCAGCAGCGTCCACCGGTCACTCATCACCGACGGGTTGCGCATGGCCTCGCCCAGTTGGGTGATGCCCTGGGCAATCTGGCTCATCGCCTCCTGGAGGATGCCGACGGGGGCCTGTGTGCTCGCGCCGCCCGGGGACGGCACGGGGAACTCTTCCCGGATGACGTTCAGCAGCCCGTTGACGTCCATCACCGTGTCACGGATGACGGGCGCCATCTCTTCCCACAAGGAGAGGTCCGGCGAGGAATCCACGACGAGCGTTTCGTACCGCACCAGGTCGAGGTCGCTCAGCCGGGAGATGGCGTGCGCGGTGGCGACGTACACCTTGCGCAGGCGACCGGCGAACGCCGGATCCGGATGGGACTGGAGGATTTCTTCGAGCCTCGCGGACAGCGAGGCCGGGGGGGTCTCAGCGGCTTCAGACACGGGTGTCACACTCTAGCGCTCGACTTCCGCGCGGGGGAGTTCTAGCACTCGCATGCGGGCCATGCCGCTGGCTTGGGAGCGCTACGGGATGATTCAGGTCTGTCTTGTGAAGGACGGTCAACTTCTCACCGGTGGTGAAGAGCTGCTGGGCGAGGAAGGCCGGAAGTGGATCGACGTCCTTCATCCGACCGAGGAGGTGCTGGCCCGGCTGGCCGCCCAATTCGGTCTGCACAAGCTGGCCGTGGAGGACTGCCTCCACCTGGACCAGCGGCCCAAGCTGGAGGAATACCCCAACCACCAGTTCGTCGTCCTCCAGGGATTCACCGTCACGGGCAAGGACATCTGCGAACTGACGCTGCACGAGCACCACTTCTTCCTGGCGAAGGACTGGCTCATCAGCGTCCACGAGCTCCCCTTCGCGGGCCACGACACCGTGATGCGCCGAGTGAAGGAGGACCCGCAGGCGACGCTCATCCGAGGGACGGACTTCGTCTTCTACATGCTCGCGGACGCGTTGGTGGATGCGCAGTTCCCCATCCTCGACACCTTTAGTGACGAGATCGAGGACCTGGAGGCCGCCATCTTCGACAAGCCGGAGAAGTCCCACCTGCAACGCATCTTCGCCATGAAGCGGATGCTCGTGACGTTCCGGCGGGTGCTGTCGCCCCAGCGCGACGTGGTGGGCTTGCTGTCCCGGCGAGGCATCTCCCATGTCCACGAGAAGACGACGCTCTACTTCCGTGACGTGTACGACCATCTGGTGCGGCTGTACGAGCAGATTGATGCCGGGCGCGACATCATCGGCAACGTGATTGACGGCTACCTGTCCATGGTGGCGAACAAAACGAACGATATCTCCAAGCAGCTCACCATCTTCGCCACCATCTTCCTGCCGCTGTCCTGCATCGTCGGCTTCTTCGGGCAGAACTTCGACCGGCTCTACACGAACAACGCCTGGTACCTGATGTGGGCGTCGATTCTCGGGCTGCCAGTGGGGATGGTCTTCTGGTTCAAGCACAAAGAGTGGTTCTGACATTTCCGCGAGGAGAGGAAACATGCTGACCGTCACCGTGGATGGTGTCCCCCTGCACTACCGGGACGAGGGCAAGGGCCCACCCGTGCTGCTGCTGCATGCGTTTCCGCTGAATGGCAGCACCTTCGACAAACAGGTGAAGGCGCTGTCGGGGCGCTACCGCTTCATCATCCCGGACATCCGAGGCTTCGGAGAGAGCGCGCTGGGCGACGGCCCCACGGAGATGTTCCGCATCGCGCGTGACGCGCTGTCGCTGCTGGACGCGCTGAATCTGGACACCGTGGTGGTGGGTGGAGTGTCCATGGGGGGCTACGCCGCCATGGCCCTGCTGCGCGAGGACGCGGGGCGCGTCAGCGGGCTGGTGTTGATGGATACGCAGGCCACCGCGGATGACGCGGAGGGCAAGGCGCGCCGGGAGACCTCCGCGATACAGGCGCTGGAGGTCGGCGTGGAGCCCATCATCCAGGCCATGCTCCCCAAGATGGTGGCCGCGGGACCGGACTCACCGGTGGCGCAGGAAGTGGCGGCACTGATGCGCGCGGCCTCCCCCGCGAGCGTCGCGGCCGCGCTGCGCGGCATGGCCCTGCGCCCGGACAGCAAGGACATGCTGGCGCGGTACGCGGGCCCGGCACTGGTCATTGTGGGCGAGCACGACGCCCTCACCCCGCCGGCCAAGGCGAAGGAAATCGCCGGACTCATCTCCGGAGCGAAGCTGGAGGTCATTCCGGATGCAGGGCACCTGGCCAACCAGGAACAGCCCGATCGGGTCAACGCCGTGCTGGATGCCTTCCTGACGTCGCTTCAGGGGCGCGGCGCCTGAGTGCAGGCTGGTGGCACGCCGTGGCCCATGCGAGCATGCGGGCTGGACAGTCCAGTCCGCTGCCGCTGAGGGTGCCGTGGACCGCATGCATCTGAAGGACGTCGAGGACCGCGAATCCGATGGCCACTACGGTCGACTGATTCGCATGGCCCGAGAGGTGGGCTCTCCCGTCCCGCAAATCTGGCACCTGTTCGCGTACAAGCCGCGATTGGGCGAGGCCCTGTCCCGCTTCACCCATGAAGTCATGCGGGGCCCTTCCCCGCTGTCGCCCGGACTCAGAGAGCTGATTGCCGCGTACACGTCGCGCGGCAACCAATGCTTGTTTTGAACGGGCTCTCACGCCGCGGTCGCGGCGGAACTGCTGGGCAATCCCGACCTGGTGAAAGCGGTCCTGGAGGACGTGGCGACAGCCCCCATCTCCGAGGCCGAGAAGGCCCTCTTTGCCTTCGTGGACACCCTCAACCACCGTGCGGCGCAGGTGGGACGGGACGACATCGCACACTTGAAGGACGCCGGGTGGACAGACGAAGCCCTCTTCGACACCGTGACGGTGTGCGCGCTCTTCAACTTCTACAATCGATGGATTGACGGCACCGGCGTTCAGGACATGCCCGCGGAGATGTATCAGCGCAGCGGGCAGCGGATGGCCGCCACAGGCTATGCGCCGCCGCCACCACCCGCGAAGCCCGAGGAGTAACACCGCCGCGCGAGCGCTCAGCGGCGATGCTTCCGCTGGACGGCTTCGAGGACGGAGTCCTTGAGGAGATAGCCGAATCCGGCGTTTCGCAGGCGGAGGGACAAGTCACTGACCGTGGTTCGCAGACGCTCCGCCGTGTCCTCCAGATGCCAGTCGCACTGGGCAAGCTGTGACAGCAGGTAAGCCCGGCGCGTCTGTGCCGCCGACAAGCGATACGTCTTGAGGTACTCCAGGGTGCCGTCCGTACCGACGATGGCCTCGCCGATGTGGTTCTCCTCTGCCGGGTCCAGCGAGGTGTGGAAGCGCTGGAGGAGAAACCCGCCCGCCTTGTAGACACCGGTGGACGACATGCTGGCACCGAAGAGGCTCCCGGCCATGAAACCGTGGAAGTCGGCCCAGTCCTGGCGCATGCGGTGCACCTCATTGCGCAAGTCCTCCAAGCTGGACACCCGAGCGTCATCCAGGGTGAGCCCCAGTTCGGGCGCGTCCCCCAGGAATCCGTACTGGAGCAGCAGGTCACCATAGAAGTCCTCCACCAACGTCCTGTGGAGCGCGCGGTAGTCATCCGGGTGCGCGACGACGAAGGCCGACAGCAACACGTCCGCGTTGAACAGCAGCAGACCCACCTGCTGTGGATGGATTTCGAAGGTGCGCAGCGCCCCATCCAGCATGGGCGAAGCCCACCCAGGGACCGAGCCCTCGGAGCGAGGGGCCAGGCCTCGCGAGAGGCCCTCGCGTGAATACTCAGCCCAGGCAATCTCCGGCCCGCCAAACTGCAAGGACAGGAAGCCCTCCATGGCCAGATGCAACGGGAGCATCCGAAGCTGGCGGCGGTCTTCACGGTGCACCATCCGATGCAGCAGCCGGATGGAGAAGGGGCCCGCCTTCAGGCGCTTCCCGTCCTCGGGTTGCAACTGCGTTCCATAGACGGCTTCCGCCTGACGGTTTCCCCACGTCATGACCAGGCCGTGAGGAACATACGAGATGTACTTGAGGCCAGGCTCTTTCAGCCCACCCTTCACCGAGACGACCGCGGCCACGTCGTCGTACGTCCGCAAGCTCATGCGGAGGTCGCCACGCACCTCGTCCCTCAGGACTGGCACCAGCCGGATGCCGCCCCAGACCTGAGACGGAGCCAACCGCAAGCCCGCGGGCTCCAGCCGTTGAATGAGCCGTGCGTCCGTCATGATTCGCCCTCCTCCGCCGACGGCGCTTCTTGACGGCGCCCCTCGTCATCGCCCCGCCGGTCCCCGGCGTCCCGCTGCAACATCGCGCCCACGCGCGACGCGAGGTAGGCCTCCAGTTCGGAGAGGGACGCCACCCCCTCCGCGAAGCGCGCGAAGCCCAGCACCGTGGGCACGTCCTCCGCGTCCCGGACTCCCACCGTGGGCACGGCCGCACCGAAAGAGCGGGGGGCATACCCCTCCGAATCGAACACCGGATTGACGTGGACGAGCGCCGTGTGGCGCTCCGGGTCGAGCTTCGAACGGAACACGCGCGTCAGCTCGGCCACCGCTTTGGGCGGGTCATTGTCGTAGCCGTCGGAGACGATGACCACCAGGTCGGCGCCCCAGGCCAACGCATCCAACAGCGGCGTGGCAATGTCCGTCTGCCCTCGTGCACTGACGAGCAGCGGCTCCTCCACCGGGCACGTCCACCACGCGCGGTACTCCCGGGCGGCAGCGGACAGCAGGTAGTGCGTGGCCAGTGCCACACCGAGCGGACGGCGGCGCTTCTCCAGCGACCCGGACGACGAATAGCTGTTGTCCAGAATCGCGGCCACCCGCTGCAACGGCGACGGGGCCCTGCGCAGCACGCGGGCCGCGGCCTGCTCCAGCGCGGCGTGCAGCTCCGCGTGGCGCTCCCGGCGAACCTCCAGCGACAGGGCCAGGACATACAGCGCCAGCTTCGTCAGGGATGCCCGCCCCAGGTCCACCGGGGGCGGCGTCCCGCGCTCACGCGCCGCGGATTCTTGCAGGCGCAGGCGCTCTGCCGCCGTGAGGCGCGGCTCGATGCGCCGGAGGAACACCTCGCGGGAGATGCCGTGCTTCACCGCCAGGCCCTCCGCCACCGTGTACGGCAGCTCGTACAGGGCCTCGTGGGTGTAGTGCGCGCGGCGAAAGGTCTCCAGCAGGGGCTGGGTGAAGAAGCGCTTCTTCCAGCCTCGGAAGAGGAACGGCCCCAGCTCTCCCTCCAGCTTCAGGTGTCCGTGGGACACGGCGGCGCGCAGCTTGGAACGGTACTTCACGGCGTCGAAGGCCAGGTTGGCGCGACCGTGCACGTAGTCCCGAGCAATCGCACGGGCCCGGCGGTTGTTGATGCGCCGGCCGCGCAGGGACTCCAGGACACGGAAGGCCCGCTGGGGCGGCAGGGCGCGCAGCGCGGCGGCAATGAGCGCGCCCTCCTCCGCCTTGTCCCGGGCATCCGCTGGGCTGCCACTGGCGAGCAGGTTGAGGATGATCTGCGCTTGATTGAAGTGGTTGATGCCCGCCGCGAGCGTCCGTGCATACAACCGGCGGTAGTTGCCCAGGATGTACTGGTGCAGGAACTCGATGGAGACGGACTGGCCGCGCGCGTCGCCGTAGAACTCCCGCTGCCCCGTGCAGGAGAAGCAGGCGTTGACGAACATCACCAGGTCTTCGCGGGCGACCTGCTCGACTCGGGCTTCCGCCAGTGCGGCCATCGTGTGCACGTCCTCCCCGGGCACCCGGGCTTGGGAAAGGAAGCGCCGCTCGGGGAAGAGTGAAACGACCGCGGGTCAGGCTCCAAAGGCTTGAATCGGAAGTCGCATCGGAGTCCCGCGAGCGGCGCGCCGAGGCTACCACACGATTCGAGGCGAGGGGCCTGACATCCCGGCCAGCGCCAACCTCAGGGCTGGCACGTCACCTGGCTGTTTTCCACGGTGCAGGCGGAGCAGGTGGCCGTCTCCGTCAACACGCCCTGGCGGCACTCCAACACGGCCTGGCCGTCCGCGCGGCACAGCCCCGTGCCCTCGGCGCTGGAGGCACAGGCGTCCCCCGCGACGTTGTTGGACGTATCACACCGCACGGCCTCCGACGTCTCACGGCAGCCCAGCGGCCCCCGGCAGGGCAACTCACGCCATTTGCCGCCCCGGCACTCCAGCGCCAGCACCCGCTCCTGACAGACGAAGCCGCCTCCGTCGCAGTCGCCTCCCGCGCTCGGGCCACAACCAGCGAGGAGCAGAGAGCCAACCAACGGGACCAGTGCGAGAAGTGAGCGGTTCATGGGCACCAGCCAATATTTCGAGCGTCCCGCCGCCGGTCAACCACCCAGTGTCTCCTGGAAGAAACGACGGAAGTTTCCACCCATGACGCGTTCCACCCAGGACGGTGGATGGCGGCGCAACAGCGCCTCTGTGAGCAAAGGCAACCCGGTGACATCCTTCATGCCACGGGGAAGCGGCACCATTCCGTCGTAGTCGGAGCCCAGCCCCAC
>NZ_SRLV01000107.1:0-27276 GCF_006518205.1 Myxococcus sp. CA005
ATCATGGCCCGTACGGGCGGCGCGTCAGGCCCGGCCACCACCCGTCCGCCCCCGCCAGTTCCGGACAGTGCGATGCCCAGCCGGGCCGGAGCGGCGACCACGGCGCCGCGCCCTGCCCCTCCGGCCGCCTCCCGGTTCGGGCTCGCGGTCATCGCGGGCTCCACCCGGGGTCAGCGCTACAAGCTGCCTGTCACCGGTTGCGTCGTGGGCCGCCAGCGCGGCGCCATCCTGTTCGCGGACGACGCCTTCGTGTCGCCCCTACACGCCACCTTCCTGGTGAAGGATGGCGCGCTGTACGTGCGGGACGAGTCCAGCGCCTCGGGCGTCTTCGTCACCGTTGGGGGCACGGAAGCCCTCACCCCGCGCACCCACTTCAGCGCGGGCCAGCGCCTGTTCCGCTTCACGGGCCGGCTGGAGCCCCAGCCCCCCGTGACGGGACGCCCCGCCATCTACGGCGCCCCGGTGCCACTGGGGCAGGCCGTCTACGGTGTGGAGGAGATGCTCGTCGGTGGCCGTGCGGGACGCGCGGTGATGACGGCGGCGCCGCTGCTCACCATCGGCCTGGCCCACTGTGACTTGAGCTTCCCCGGCGACGAGGGCCTCGCGGGCCGCCACTGCGAGCTGTCCCCAACGCCCACCGGTGCCCTGCTGAGGGACTTGTCCGGGGGCCTGGGCACCTATGTGCGCCTCGCGAGCGGCGTCGAGCGTCCGCTGCGGCCGGGAGACCGCGTCCGCCTGGGACAGCATGTGCTTCAGGTGGAGACGCTGGGCTGACGCGGTGCAGGCTGTGCCGTGGGGCATGCGTCCCGGCGCCCTGAAGGCATGAAGCTCCGTGTCCCGGAGCGGCGAGCCGACACCGCCCCTCGTGACGCCCCCGTCAGGGCGACGTGGGCTGCGCCACGGCGCCGTTCAGGCGCTGCTCGATGAGGGCACGCGCCTTGGAGGCGGGCTGCTCGCGCAGGTGACGATTCCACCAGCCCCGGGCCTCTTCCTTGTCCGGATTCTGCCGGTGCCAGTAGACCTCGCCCAGCTTCAGGGCCAGCTCCGGGTCACCACTGCGGCTGAAGGCCTCGCGGTACTTCGTCGCCGCCAGCCCCACGTCCGCGCGCTGCAGTGCCTTGTCACCCTCTCGCGCCAGCTCCAGCGCGCGCTCGACGTTGCGCGCGCCCGAGACAATGGCCCGGTCGTAGAGCGGCACGTCGGGGCTCGCGCCCACGGCGGAGTTGTTGGCCCCCGCCGGCACCGGCGCATTCGTGGGCAGCGCGTAGGGCAGGTCCTGCGCGCCCCCGCTGCCCGCGCCCATGAAGAAGTAGTAGGCGAAGAAGCCCAGCGCGGCGACCACCAGCAGGATGGTCAGCGACTTGAAGAAGAACGCCACCCCGCTGCTGCCGCCGGCCCCCGGCTGCGTGTGGACCAGCGAGTCCGTGTGCTCACGCGTGGCGGCCATCGCGTCGGCGTTCGCGGGCAACGGCTCGAGCACACCCGGCAGGGCGCGCACCGTGGCCTCCATGGTCACTTCGTTGCCCCACCCGGGCAGCGTGGCATCCCGGACATCACTCTGCGGACTGGCGGCGGACTTGCGCGGCAACGGCGCCAGCACCGCCGACGAGTTGGCCGAGCGCCGCGGCGCCGAGTCCATCCGGCGGCGTTCCTTGTCCACGGCCTGCAGCTCGGCCTTGAAGGCCTCGGCGCTGGCGGGCCGGTCCGCCGGGTTCTTGGACAGCGCCCGGAGGATGAGCCGCTCCATGGCCGGAGAGATTCGCGCATCCGGCCGGCGGCGCGTGGGCGGCGGCGGCTCCTCGGTCAGGTGCTTGGTGGCGAAGCCCACCGCCGAGTCCGACTCGAAGGGCAGCAAGCCCGTCATCAACTGGTAGAGGATGACGCCCACCGCGTACAGGTCCGAGCGGTGGTCGAGCTGCGAGCCCCGCGCCTGCTCGGGCGACATGTATTCGGGGGTGCCGCACACGAAGCCCGCGCGGGTGAGCGCCGGACCGTCGTCCGTGGAGTCGGTGATCTTCGCGATGCCGAAGTCCAACACCTTGACGAAGTCGGGCTCGTTGCGCCGCGGCTCCACCATGATGTTCTCTGGCTTGAGGTCGCGGTGGATGACGCCGGCGCCGTGCGCGTCCGACAGCGCGCTCAGCACCTGGCTGACGATGCGCACCACGCGCCCCTCGTTCAGGGGCCACTCGCGGCTGAGAATCTGGTGCAGGTCCTGCCCCGCCACGTACTCCATGGCGATGAACAAGGCCCCGTCCTCGGCCTGGCCGAAGTCAAGCACGCTGATGGAGTTGGGGTGGTTGAGGCGGCTGGCGGCCTTGGCCTCGCGCTGGAAGCGCGCCACGGTGCGCTCGTCCGACAGGAGCGTGTGCCGCAGCACCTTCAGCACCACCACCTTGTCCAGGGAGAGCTGCCGGGCGCGGAACACCTTGCCCATGCCGCCCTCGCCAATGAGGGCTTCGACCCGGTACTTGTAGGCAATCGTCTTGCCGACGTACTCGTCCGTATCGGGCGTACGCACGAGGGTCGCGCCACAGGCGGGACAGAAACGGGAAGATTCTTGGGCGTCAGCGCCGCAGGAGGGGCAGTGCAAGGAAACGATCCCCAAAGGGGTGGGACACCGACTTCATCACGCCGCTCGGGTGGGGGGCAAGCCGCGTGCAACGCAAGTCGAGCAACAGAGCCCCGGCCCTGGTACAACCCCTAGCCCTCCATGGACGCGATGGAATACTGCCCCCGCTGTGACACCGAAAATCCTCGGGACGCCTCCGTCTGCCGGGCTTGCGGCTCGCCGCTGCGCTCCGGAACGATGGTGATGGCCGTCGCCAGCGTCGCTTCGCGCCCGCAGGTCTCCATCCGCGTGGTGCGCGCCGATGGCGGCCCCGAGTCCGTCGTCCGCATGCAGCGCGACACCCTCACCTGCGGCCAGCAGGCGGACATCTCGCTCACGGACGACCCCTTCATCATGCCGCTCCAGGTCCGCTTCTTCTTCTCCGGCATCCGGCTGGCCGTGGAAGACGTGGGCGGCGCCAACGGCGTCTTCGTCCGCCTGCGCCAGGAGCGAGAGCTGCCCCCGGGCGGCGAGCTGCGCCTGGGACGCCAGCGGTTGGTGCTGGAGCCCATTCCCACCGCGGCCACGGGACCGGGTGGAACCCAGGTCTGGGGTTCACCGGATCCCGGCTACCGGCTGCGGCTGGTGCAACTGCTGGAGGGAGGCCTGCGAGGCGGCGCTTTCCCCCTGCGCGAAGGCGACAATCTCCTGGGCCGCGAGCAAGGCGACCTCACCTTCCCTACCGACGGCTTCGTGTCCGGGCGGCACGCCGTGCTGCAGGTGCGGCAGGACCGGCTCCAGGTCCGGGACGTGGGCTCATCCAACGGCACCTTCATCCGCCTGTCGGGCCCCACCTTCGTGGACAACGGGGACCACTTCCTCATTGGCCGTCAGTTGCTGCGCGTGGAAATCCAAGCGCCCACGTCCTGAAATGCCAAGGGCCGCACGGGGGTATCCCCCGCGCGGCCCTCACTGCCTCGGTGCTCAGCCGTAGGATTTCTCCTTCTTCTCCTGCTCCTCCTTGCAGCGGATGCAAAGCGTCGTCACCGGGCGCGCATCCAGTCGCTTGGGCGAGATGTCCTCTTCACACCGCTCGCAGACGCCGAAGGTGCCGTCCTCGATGCGGACCAGCGCCTTTTCGATCTTCTGCAACAGGAACTTCTCCCGGTCCCGCAGACGGAAGACCATTGACTGCGCATACTCGGAAGACGCCAGGTCGATCTCATCGGGAAGGTCGTCCGTGTCGAAACTGGACTCCTCCACCAGGGTCTTCTTGGCGCTCTCGAGCAGGCTCGCCTTGCTGTCCTCGAGCATCTTCTTGTAACGCTTGAGATCTTTCTGGTTCACAGCCTTCGCTCCAGTTCAGCGAGGTTTTGGGGCCCTGCACCCCAAAAAAAGGGCCCGAAAGCTTCATTCATGGGGTCTTCAGTGTCAAGCTGACGTGGGTATGACCAAGGGTGAAGGGAGGGGCGTTTGACCGAGAACACGAAGTTTGATCGGGAGTTCCTGCGCTCGGCTCTCTCGTTGGCCGGCAAGAACGAAGTCGATCACTTCCTATATATCTGCGACACGCCCATTCCCGCTGAAGAGTTTCGCGGCCGGCCTGCTCGCAAGAAGCTCGTTTACGCCGTCACGATGCCCAAGCTGGCGGAGGAGCACCTCGCCAAGAAGGTCCGCGCGCTCGTCATCCCCGCGTACGACTACTCCCGCACCGAGCGCGTAAAAGTGGCGCTCGTGTCCGCGCTGTCCCAGGGAGCGTTCAAGGAAGGCGACCTGGTCCTGTGCATGACGGGCAAGGTGGGCCGCGCGCCGGACACGCTGATGCAGACGCGCATCGGCGGCTCGCTCGATGACCGCGTCGCCATCGAAGGCGTGAAGCTGGGCGACGAGTTCAACTCCCAGGTGGTGGACGCCCTCATCCAGTTGGCGCTGCAGATTGGCCAGGAAGGTTTCGAGGGCCACCCCATTGGCACCATCATCACCATTGGCGCCCACAACACCGTGATGGAGAAGAGCCGGCAGATGACCATCAACCCGTTCCAGGGCCTCTCCGAGGCGGAACGGAACGTGCTCGACCCGAAGATTCGCGAGGCCATCAAGAACTTCTCCGTGCTCGACGGCGCCTTCGTCATCCGCGAGGACGGTGTCGTCCTGGCTGCGGGGCGCTACCTGTCCGCGGCGGATGAGGCCGTGAAGATTCCGCTCGGCCTGGGCGCGCGGCACGCTGCCGCCGCCGGCATGACGTCCACCACGGGCTGCATCGCCCTGGTCGTGAGCCAGACGTCCGGCGCGGTACGGCTCTTCAAGGGCGGCAACATCGTCCTGGAGCTGCACCAGACGGCGCGCCGGACCTGAGCCGCGCTTATTCCTCCTGCGACTTCTCCTCGCGGTAGATGTCCGCCAATGCGTGCGCGCGCTCGATTTCATCCCGAGCCGCGTCCACCACCAGCGCCTGGTCGAAGCGGGCCACGCGCTCGCGCAGGGACTCGGTGACGAGCCCGCCCATGGTGAGCCGCGCGGACGCACTCTCCCGTTCATGGCGCAGCTCCACCACGCGATCGCCCAGCTCGCTCGCGGCCTCCAGCAACAACCGCCCGTCCGACTCGGCTCGCTCCAGCGAATCACGCGTGCTGGCCAGGAGGTCCTCCGCCTGCGCCTGGTCCTTCTCCAGCACGCGCACCGCCCGAGCGTCACCGCGCTCCTTCGCGGTGGCACGCCGCGAGGTGAGCTCCAGCAACCGGCGCGCGTAGCGCTCCTCCGCGCGCACCAGGTCCGCCTTGAGCGCCAGCAGCGTGGCCGCGGATTTGCGGACCTCGGCGGCCTGTCGCTCCAGGTTTTCGATGAGCTGGTCGAAAGCAGCCAGCGGGTCCGCTGGGCGCGACGGCTCCTTCTTTCGTCTCCTCAGCAGGCCGAAGAACATGGGCGTGGGCGCAGCCTACCCGAAGGGCCGGCACAACAGCCGCACGCGCTGCAATGCCTCCTGCGTGGCCTGCCCACCCGCGGACAACGCGGACAGGTAGCGCGCCGGGGTCAATCCGTACACACCCAGCAGGTGTTGAAGCAGCAGCAAGCTCTCCGCCGCGCGCCGATCCGCGGGGGCCAGCGACGCCGCCTCCACCAGCGCGCCCAGGATGTCCGCCACGCGGTGCGTGACGTCCTTGCCAGTCGGCTCGGCCCCGGGGGGCGGCGTGGGCTTCTCCGGGAAGAGCGCATCGAACGAAGCGTCCACCGCCACGGTCCGCGGAGCGGCCCGCCCGGCGGCGACCGCCTCCAGCGCCTCCAGGTGCGGCGTGAGCTGCTCCAGCGCATCACCGGACGCCGGCACGTCACGCGGCAGCAACGTGCGCCAGGGCGTGTCGAACTCCGTGCGCGCCCACAGAATCTCCTCGTCGGAGAGGTGGTGGTAGAAGGCGCGGCCTCCGGCGGCCCGCTGCTCCCGGACGAGGAGGCGGAGGTCCGGGTTCTCCTCGCCCAGGGATACGAAGCTCAACGCGATGTCCAGCGCGCCCATGGGCGCGCGCGTGCGGCGGATGAGCTCCAGGTCCACGCGGTCCTCGCCGTCAGTGACGAGCACCACCGTGGCCCGAGCGAGGTACGGGTCCCGCCCCTGCGCGGCGCGGATGGAGTCGAACGCGGACATCAGCGCGAGCGTGATGTCCGTCTGCCCCTCCGCGGGTGAATCGCGGAAGAGCTTCTCCAACTGCCGGGTGGCCTCCAGCGCGGAGTCCACGCGCGCCAGCTCGGTGGGCACGTCATTGAAGAAGCTGAAGTACAGCGGGTCGAAGTGCTCGCCCCGGCGGGCCTTGACGCGCAGGTTGTTGAGCTCCGCGATGACAATGGCATCCCGGAAGCGGGCTCGCGCGCCGTGCATGGAGCCCGACGCGTCGCAGACGTAGACCCGCACCGCGGTGCGCTTCACCTTCCGGGGGCGCGGGGGCGGCTCGTCGTCCAGGTACGCGCGCACCAACTGGTGACTGGCGGCCAGGTCGCGCAGCAGCATCCGCGGGTCCGTCAAGACGAAGTTGTTCACCTCATGGAGGCTGCCCGTCGTCTCGTAGGTCATCGTCTGCGTCGGGTACGGGACACGCCGGGACACCGCCCGCGCGGTGCGCGTATCCGCCAGGACGATTTCCTCCGACAGCGCGTCCTCCACGTCGAAGTAGCGGGCACAGCCCGCCGCCAGCTCGAACGTGGAGAGCTGCTCGGGCTCCAGTGAGAAGGCCAGGTCCGTCAGCAGCTCATCGGCCTTCGGAGGGCCCGGGACTTCGTCAGGCGCCGTGGGCGCTTCGCCGAACCAGTGCGACAGACCATCGAGCTCCGCGCGCTCCATCAGCGACGACAGCTGAGAAGGTGCCGGCAACATCGGTGTCAGCGCCGCCCGGGCCGCGTCCGCCAGCGCCGCGTCCCCAGCCTCCAAGGCCCGCTCGTAGAGCCCCTTCAACGAGCGGTAGGCCACCTGGGGCTCGCGCCGGGCCGTGTGACGCACGTGCCGCAGCAACTCCTCCATGGAGCGCACGGCCGGAACGGCCCGCACCCGCTCGCGGGCCTCGGCCACCTGGCGCCGCAGCACCATGCCTCGCTCGCGGTCGTGGTCCGCGCCCAGGCGGATGAGCAGTTCGTGCGCCAGGTCCAGGTCCCGGCGCTTCTGCTTGACGTCCGTGGGGTTGGCCCGGGCCCGCTCCGCGAAGAACTCCGCCACGGCCAGACGCGCACTGGAGGGCGCAAGACGCGGAGTGCTCCCATCGGTGCGCCCGTAGATTTCCAGCTCCGCGTCGTCCTCCTCCGGCTCCGAGGGAGGACGGGCGAAGAGGTCCGCCACCTTCACCACGCGTGCCAGTTGGATGAAGCCCTTCTCCAGCACCGCGACCGCGCCGGGAAGCGGCGCTCCCGTGCGCCAGGCCCGCTCCACGAGCACCAGACACGCCTCCACCTCCTCGAGTGCTTGACGGGCCCTGTCGAGCAGCCCCTGCGCCAGTGCCCCCGCCCTGCCCTTCCGCAGGCCCAGCTCCTTGAGGAGCCGTGCGTCCGCCGACGTGTGCACGCCCACCCGGTCCAGGTCCCGGTCCAGCGAGGCCAGCATTGGCAGCGCGACATCCTCGGGCCCGCGAGCACGTCGCCCCAGCAGCGTCCACGCCCGCCAACCGCCGCGAGCGGGCGCGGGCTGGTGGAGCGCATCCAGCCGCTGCCGGAGGTCCGCGAGGCGCCGGGCGAACACGCTCAGCGTCCCCTCTCCGCTTCAACCTGTCGCCCGCGGGAGAGCCGGGTCATGGTGTAGACCGCCGCGCCAGCACCTGCCGGCTGAAGCGCCCGAAGTCCTCGTCGATGCCGCGCAGTTGCCCCTCCAGCCGTCGAGCCCCCTCGCCCAGGTCACCGGGCATGGTCCCCAGCAACGCGAGGACACCCCGCAGCCGAACCAGCTCGCCTTCCTTCAACGCGAGCATCGGGAAGCGGCTGCGCACCAGCCGGTCCACGGTGCGTTCGGCATCCGCGCGCTCCGTCATGGATTCGGGCGGTGGAAGCGAAGTGAGCAGTTGGGTCAGCCAGCTCCGCAGGTATTTGACGCGCGTCTGGACGAACCCGAGCTCCGCCTGGGCCACCGCCGAACGCACGGCCTCCGACAGGAAGCCAGGCGCGACGCCACCGTGGTTCGCGGCCAGTTGCCCATCCAACCCCAGCAGCGCGGCCAGCTCTCCATCAGGCGCCTTCGCCGCGAAGTCGCCCCGGTAGAAGACGTAGGCGTCCCCGTTGAGCACCGACGTGGACGCGGGCGGCGGGCTGGGCACATCGCGCGTGAGGAGATGGGCATGCTCGCGCAGCCGGGACTCGATAATCTCCCGGCACTCGGCGAACACCGCGTCGCTGGACACTCCCTCGCGCCGGAGGTTCTCCGCCACCGACTGCACCGCGCGCCCGTACTGCTCGATGCGTTCGAAGGGCGTGGAGGACAGCACCTCCCGGGCGTAGGCGATGCCCAATGGGAGCAGCAGCTCCTGCTTGAGGCCCTGTTGCGTGGGGTCCAGGCCAGCCAGGGCATTCTCCAACTGCGTCAGGCGGCGCGAATCTCCCGCCAGCGCTTCGAGCGGCTCTCGACGTCCCCGGGCCAGGTTGCCCTGGAACGAGAACACAGCGCGCCGGCGCAGCGCGGACACGACCCGGCTCCGGACCTCAGCCTCGGTCGTGCGCAGGCGCTCCGATGCGGCGGGGGCGCCGTCCGACAGCTGTCCCGCCAGATCCCCCGTCTGGGAAAGCTCCTCCTCCAGGTTGTCCGCCAGCCCGACCAGGCCCTCCAGCTTGAGCCCGTCCTCGAAGTCCACGCTCTCCGCGGACAGGGCGATCATCTCCTGGGCGCCTTCCAGAAAGCGGGCCGTTGCCTCGCACAACGCCCCGTAGCCCGGCCGCAGTTCGGGGACGCCGCGACAGAGCGTCAGCACGTCGCCGAACGACACCAGCAGTGCGATGCCGCCCCGCCCCTCACCGTGCCCTGCCATGCCACGCGCCAGCCGCTGCTCCTGCGCCGCCACCAGAGCCCGCGCCGCCGCCACCAGCGGTATCCGGTTCTGCGCATGGCGCGGCCCAGGCACCAGCTTGGCCAACAAGGCCCGCGCCGTGGTGGAGACAACGCCGGGCTGCCAGTTGCGGCTCACGGACTCGACGGAACTCACCTCTTCGGAGGACCCGAGCGCCTGCGCCTCGCGCTCCACGCCGCCCCCCAGCTCCCGCTGTATCTGGGCCAGCGCTTCGTCGAAGGCGCGCTGCTCCAGGCGGACGATTTCGAGCTGCGCCCGCTCCCGAGGGTCCACCACGGACTTGAGCAGCGCCTCCGTCTCCCCCGCTGGCGGCCCGCCCAGGAGGAAGAACCAGCGCAGCGAATCCAGGTCCTCGACAGTGGCCTCCAACGCCCGCTCGGGGCGCCGGTAGATTTGGTCCCGCACCACCGCGGCCTTCAGCGCCCACAGCGCCTTCACCACGGAGCGCTGGGAGAAGTACTTCGTCGGCACGTAGTCCGGCAGCTTCGCCACCTGGGCCGCGAGCGCGCGCTCCAGCGCATCCGCCAGCAACTCCACGCCTTCCATGACGTGGCTGGGCACCACCACCTTCGTCACGGCGTCCTGCAGCAGGTCCACCTGCTGCAACGACAGCTGCGCGCGCAGGTCCGGCCGAGCGAAATGGGAGAAGCGTTGCAGCATGGCCGACCGGCTCTCCCGGCGCGCGAACGACTTGGGCACGAAGCAGATGAAGCTCAGCCGGTCCGCGAAGGCCAGGAGCAGCTCCGGCGAGCGCGCCAGCACCTCGGAGAGATACCGGTTGCTCGTCATGACGACGCACTCGATGCGCCCCGTCGTCACCCGGCGGCCGTGCTTCAGCTCCCGCTCATGCAGCACGTTGAGGATGGAGCGCAGCAGCATGTCCCGGCCGTCGAAGACCTCGTCCAGGAAGGCGTGCTCGGAGCCCAGCATGCCTTCGTCGGTGAGGTACTCGGTGCGTCCCGTCTCCGTGAGCACCTTGAAGTCCACCGGGCCGATGAGGTCCGTCTGCACGGTGGACTCGGCCATCTGCTTGGAGAAGAGCGACGGCAAGCCCGTGCGCTCGTCGATGATGCGCCCCAGGACGGCGCTCGCGATGGCGCTCTTGGCCGTTCCGGGGGGGCCCACCACCAGCACGTGCTCGCGCCCCAGGAGCGCCAGCTCCAGTTGCGTGAAGAGCGTCTCTCGCTCCAGGTAGGCATCCCGGAGCTCGGTGAAGAAGTGCCGGAAGGCGCGCGCGGCCTGGAGGTATGTGGACGGCGGAGATTGCACGGACGAACCCGAGGTGGCGGGGAAACGCCATGCTATCCGCCACGCGTGTCCTATTTGAAGTGGACCACGCACGCCCCGTCTGGGCATTGACGTCCCGCGATGCGGAAGCGATGGCGGGCCACGACGCGGTAGAGCGCATCCAGGAGCTGCCGCAGGCCCGGCACGTAGTACACGCGGAGCAGCCGTCCCAGCGGCCGTCGGCCCAGCGCCAGGACAATGGCCTCTAGCCCCTCCACCACGGCCCCATCCGGGAGGACCAGTTGCAGGGCCCGCTCACAGCGGTCCGCCGTGACACCCGGGAAGGCTGCCAGCACCCCGTCCTCCCGAAACGAGCGCAGGCGCGTCCCCGTCCCGCCCAGCAGCCGCTGGAGCTGCCGGGCCGCCCCACCGCACAGGCGACAGTGCCCGTCATAGAGAATCACGTCATGCCCGGGAGGCGTCGTCCGCAGCACGGGCGCCATCAGCGAGGCCTCAGCGTGTCATGCAGGTGCGCATGCACCGCGCGCCAGATGTCGTGCTGCCGCTCGATGGGGTCCATCAGCGTCATGCCCACCGACGTCGCGGGCGAGCTGCCCTGGAAGGCCGAGTACTGACGCACCTGCGTGCCCCCCGCGCCGTCCTCGGCGAAGACGAAGCGATTCGTGCCGCGCAGCGGGTGCCCATCCAACGTGGTGATGTGCAGCGTGTTCGCGCCCGGCTCCAGGCGCACGGTGATGGGCGCCCACACGGGCGGAAAACCCTTTTCCTCCAGGAACAACTTCGCGCCATCCACCAGCGCCGCCGTCGCCGGGCGGACGCGGATGCCGGCGGCCTCGAACACCGCCGATGGGTGACGGACGAAGTAGGCGTAGGCTTGGGCGGGCGCCACGTCCGGCATGCTGCTGGTGTAGTCCGTCAAGGACGTGGGCGCGCCGGGGATGGGCGGACTGGGCTTCAGATGCTCCAGGTGGATGCGCGCATAGCCATCCACAGCGGCGCTATCCCCCATCAACCGGCTGGCAGCCGCGGCTTCGGATTGAGCGGCCGTGAGCGCCCCCTGCCGCACCTGCTCCATCAGGTTGCCCGTGGGCTTGGGCGGAAACGCGCCGCCCACGCCGAAGTCGAACTGGTTGTCGGCGCCCGTGCGAGGCCCCGAGCGAGGCCCGGGCACAGACAACGCGGGTGAATGCCCCGAGGAAGCCCCCCGGTAGGGCTCCACCGTCGAGGACGCCACGGCGGAGGCCGGCCGGCACTGCGCCGTGCGAGTGAGAGGAGGAACGGCCGCCGGCGCGGCGGCGCCCTCGGAGGCAGCGGTACCGGGCGGCAGGAAGGACGGTGACGACTGGACGCGGGACATGGAGCGCCCCCCTGCATCCCTGCCGCCAGTCCTCGCCCCAGTCCCATCAACCCCTTGGCAAGGCCCGACGTCCCGCTTCCCGTACGCCCCATCCTCCCTTTCGGAGCACCCTTTCGCCCCGCAAAGCAGAAGGGCCGGCCCCACACTCGCGTGGGAGTACCGGCCCTCTGCGTTACTTCAGCGGCTCACCGCTTCCGAACTAAGACTGGCGGAACTCGGCGTCCACCACGTCGTCCTTCTTGGCGCTGGCCTGCGAGCCCGGCGCCGCGGAAGGACCAGCACCCGGAGCGCCCTCGGCACCCGGCGCGCCGCCCGTGGCGCGGTACATCTCCTCGGCGGCCTTGTAGCTGGCGGCCTGGAGCGCATCGAGCGCCGTCTTGATGGCGTCCTTGTCCTGGCCGTCGCGGACCTTGTTGAGCTCCGCCACGGCGTCCTCGAGCGCCTTCGCCGTGTCCGCGGACAGCTTGTCCTTGTTCTCCTTCAGCAGCTTCTCGGCCGCGTAGGACTGGCTCTCCGCCTGGTTCTTCATCTCCACCAGCTCGCGGCGGCCCTTGTCGGCCGCCTCGTTGGAGCGGGCGTCGGCGACCATCTTCTCCACCTCGTCCTTCGCCAGACCGGACGAGTGGGTGATGGTGACCTTCTGCTCCTTGCCCGTGGCCTTGTCCTTGGCGCTGACGTTGAGGATGCCGTTCGCGTCGATGTCGAACGTCACCTCGATCTGCGGCACGCCACGCGGCGCCGGCGGCATGCCCGTCAGGTGGAAGCGGCCGAGGCTGCGGTTGTCGCCCGCCATCTCACGCTCGCCCTGGAGCACGTGGATCTCCACCTGCGTCTGGCCGTCCGCGGCCGTGGAGAAGGTCTCCGACTTGCGCGTGGGGATGGTGGTGTTGCGCTCGATGAGCTTCGTCATCACCCCGCCCAGCGTCTCCACACCCAGGCTCAGCGGCGTCACGTCCAGCAGGAGGATGTCCTTCACCTCGCCGGAGAGCACGCCGGCCTGCACCGCGGCGCCCACCGCAACGACTTCGTCCGGGTTCACCGAGCGGTTCGGCTCCTTGCCGAACAGGCGCTTCACGGCCTCCTGCACCTTCGGGATGCGCGTGGTGCCGCCGACGAGGACGATCTCGTTGAGGTCCTTCGGCTCCACGCCCGCGTCCTTGAGACACTTGCGGCAGGGCTCCAGCGAGCGCTCGATGAGGTCGTCAATCATCGCCTCGAACTTGGCGCGCGTGAGCTTGACGTTGAGGTGCTTCGGACCCGTCGCGTCCGCGGTGAGGAACGGCAGGTTGATGTCCGTCTCCATCGCGGCGGACAGCTCGATCTTCGCCTTCTCCGCCGCCTCCTTCAGGCGCTGGAGGACCATCTTGTCCTTGCTGACGTCGAGCCCGGTGTCCTTCTTGAACTCGGTGATCAGCCAGTCCATGATCCGCAGGTCGATGTTGTCACCGCCCAGGTGCGTGTCACCGTTGGTCGCGAGCACGTCGACCACGTTCTCGCCCACCTCGAGGATGGACACGTCGAACGTGCCACCGCCAAAGTCGTAGACGGCGATCTTCTCGTCCTTCTTCTTGTCCAGGCCGTACGCGAGCGCCGCGGCGGTCGGCTCGTTCACGATGCGGCGCACTGTGAGGCCCGCGATTTCACCCGCGTCCTTGGTGGCCTGGCGCTGGGCGTCGTTGAAGTACGCGGGGACGGTGATGACCGCCTCCGTCACCTTCTCACCCAGGTAGTTCTCCGCCGCGCGCTTCAGCTTCAGCAGCACCTGCGCGCTGATCTCCGGCGCGCTGTACTGCTTGCCGTCGATGTCCACGCGCGCATCGCCGTTGGGCCCCCGGGCGACCTTGTAGGGGACCAGCGTGGCCTCCTCGGACACCTCGTCGTGCCGCCGGCCCATGAAGCGCTTGCTGGAGTAGATGGTCCGCTCCGGGTTGGTGATGGACTGGCGCTTCGCCACCTGACCAACCAGACGCTCCCCGTCCTTCGTGAACGCGACCACCGAGGGCGTGATGCGGCTGCCTTCCTCGTTGACGATCACCTTGGGCTCGCGACCCTCCATGATCGCGACCACACTGTTCGTGGTGCCCAGGTCGATCCCGATAATCTTGCCCACGGTTCCTATCCTCCGGAAAAGACTGCGTTTTTTCTGAAAACTTCTGATGTACGCCCAACGTAACCACCCACCCCTCGCTGTCAAACGAGAGGGACCACCGGGCCGCACAACTGAAGGTGGCACTCCCCGCTGCGTAGCGCAGTGCGCAGGCCCACACGCACCGCGTCACAGTCGTGCCACCCGCACGCCACGGGTGCGTAACGCGCTCTACACCGCCGTCACCCCGAGGTAGCAACCGGGCGGGCTTCTGGGCAGCAGGTAACGATTCAACCCCTTGGAATCTCAAGCCCGCCCGCCTGCCGACGCCCTGCGTCATGACTTGGCGAGGATTGTGCACTGGCTGCGGGTGTCGCCGCCCGGTCCCCCACCGGCGCAACCTTCGGAGCCGCCCTCATGCTGGTCCAGCCCCTCCGCTCTCCCGATCTCCGCCGTGCGCCCACATCGGACGTCACCGCCGAGCCCAAGGTCGCGGTCCTGCTGAACGCCAACGCCCGGAAGGTCGACGCTCGGGTGGTGAAGTCCCTGTCCCACGTGGTGCCGGAGCAGGACCTGTTCCTCTCCCGCTCGCCGCTGGACGCCCGCCGCATCATCCAGACGGTGCTGGAGCGTGGCTACCCCATGTTGTTCACGGGCGGCGGTGACGGCACCTTCATGGGCTTCGTGAACGAGGTCCTCCATCAGGTAGGTCCGCGCGGCCGGTTCGCGGGGAAGACGGCGCCTCGCTTCGGCGTCCTCAAGCTGGGCACCGGCAATGGCCTGGCCACCTACGTCAACGCCTCCGGAACCCGGAGCGACGGCATCCTCAATGACGTGCTGCGCGCCCGCACGGGCGAGGTTCCGGGCTACCGCCCCATGGACCTGCTGATGGTGGACGGGCAGCGCGCGCCCTTCGCCGGGCTGGGCGTGGATGGCAAGGTGCTCAACGACTACATCTGGGTGAAGGAGAACCTGGGCAAGGGCTTCTTCAAGAGCGTCCTCAGCGGCAGCGGCGGGTACTTCTCCGCGGTGGCCTGCAAGACGGTGCCTCACTATCTCACCCACTCCCACTGGGTGGAGTGTGAGGTCGTCAATGGCGCCTCCGAGGCCTACCGGCTGGGGCCGGATGGCGGCGCGATGGGCGAGCCGCTGGCCCCGGGTGCCACTCTCTTCCGCGGCCGGCTGATGATGGCGGCGGCGGGCACCATGCCCTTCTACGGCTACGGCTTCCGCATGTTCCCCTTCGCGGGCCAGCGCCCGGGATTCATGCAGTTGCGACTGGGGCAGGTGACGCCCACGCAGGTGCTCACCCACCTGCCCAAGCTATGGAACGGCCGCTGGTTCCCCGAAGGCCTGATGGACTTCCACGCCCGCGAGGTCACCATCCGCTTCGCCAACCCCATGCCCTTCCAGGTGGGTGGCGACGCGGCCGGCTACCGCGAGCAGGTCACCTTGTCCGTGGCTCCGGAGTCCGTCGAGTTGGTGGACTTCACCGGCGCGCTGAACTGAGCGCCCGCCGGGTGCCGCTCCTGGTTACCCGCGGTCGCGGGACGCTGGGGGCTTCTCGCCCTGCTCCTTGCGGCGGCCCACGACGAAGGCGTAGCTGACGCTGGCCTTGCCGTTGCTCTCGCGGTGCAGCGCCAGCTCCTCGCGGAGCGCGGCGGGCTGCGAGCCAGGGACGGACGACAGGAACGTCTCGATGTCCCGGTAGTGCGCGTCCAGCTCCGCGTCATGGAGCGACTCGGCGGACTCGGGCTCGTAGCCGGCGCCCTCCACCACCTGCAGCAACTCGCGCGGCAGCAGCAGCGGCCCGGCGATGCGGCGCTCCCAGAAGTCGAGCGAGGCCTTGGGAGCAAAGCGCCCCACCCGCGCGGGGAACGTGAAGCCCAGCCGCCCGCGCTTCGACAGCAGACTGCGCATGTTCGCCAGCGTGGCCTTCAACGCGTAGAGCACACGGCCCTGGATGAGGATGCCGTTGAACTCCCCATCGGACAGGCCCAGCGCGTCCAGCGACACGCGGCGGACTTCAATCTGCTCCGCCAGCCCCTGTGCCCGCACGCGCTCACGCACCGGGTTGAGGAGGGCGTCGTCGGTGTCGGCCGCGACGACGGTACAGCCCATCTCCCGGGCCAACAGCAGCGCGGCGCTTCCATCGGGGCCACAGCCGAGCACCAGCACGCGCGAGCCGGGCTCCAGCTGGGCCACCTTCGCGAAGCGCCGCGTTGCATCATCCGAGCTGAAGGCGCGCCGGACATCCGCGGGGTGATACAGCGGGAAGGGCTCAGGCGGGCTCATGGCTCCCATATACCCGCCTCCTCCAGAGACTTCCAGCCACGGGCCCCTACAAGTAGTAGATGACCCGCTCGTCCTTGTGGAGCCCATCGTAGATGGCGCGCCGCTGCTCCTCGGACAGCAGGTACACGGACACGCTCAGGGAGACGTACTTGCCCTTGCTGCTGGGTTGCTCGCGAATGGAATCCGGCGAGAGCTCCGTGCCCAGGAACCGCTTGAACAGCTCACGGACATGCTCCACGAAGCCGGCCCCCTGCGCGCCCATCACCTTGAAGGTGTAGACGGAGGGGTACTCGATGAGGGGCGTCTTCTCCCCTTCGCCGGCGGGAGGGCTTCCTGCGTCTTCCTTCGTCATGTCTCGTACCAGAGAGGCTACAGCAGGTTGGCGGCGAGCTCGGCCAGGGCGCTGCGCTCACCCTTGGACATGGTGATGTGCGCCGCGATCTTCTCGCTCTTGAAGCGGTTGACCACGTGGACCAGGCCATTGTTCGTCGCGTCCACGTACGGGTTGTCGATCTGGAACGGGTCTCCCGTGAGGATGATCTTCGTGTTGTCGCCCACGCGGGTGATGATGGTCTTCACCTCGTGCGGCGTGAGGTTCTGAGCCTCGTCCACGATGATGAACTGGTTGGGCAGGCTGCGGCCACGGATGTACGTGAGCGGCTCGATCTCCATCAGCCCCAGGTCCAGCAGTTCGTGGTAGCCGCGCCCGGCCTTCTTGTCCGCGCGGCTGAGGTTCATCAGGAACTCCACGTTGTCGAAGATGGGCTGCATCCAGGGATTCAGCTTCTCCTCGACGCTGCCGGGCAGATACCCGATGTCCCGGCCCAACGGGAAGATGGGACGGCTGACCAGCAGCTTCTGGTAGAGCCCCTCCTCCGTCACCTTCTGCAGGCCCGCGGCGATGGCGAGCAGCGTCTTGCCCGTGCCCGCCTTGCCGACAATGGTGACCAGCTTGACGTCGTCGTTGAGCAGCAGGTCCAGGCAGAAGGCCTGCTCCATGTTGCGCGGGCGGACACCCCACGTCCCGTCCTTGATCTGCCGCACCAGGGGCACCAGGCGGCCCTTGGACCCGTTGAAGCGGCCCATGGCGGTGTGGGACGGGTTCGTCTCGTCCTTGAGGAGCACCACCTGATTGGCGAACAGGGACTCGGCGTCCGGCGGCTCCACCTCGGCGCCCTGGCGGTACATCTGGTCCACCAGGTCCTTGGGGACCAGCCGCTCGGCGAAGCCGGTGTACAGCTCCGTGATTTCCACCCGCTCGGTGTCGTAGTCCTGGGCGATAAGGCCCAGGGCGTCGGCGCGGATGCGGAGGTTGGTGTCCTTGGTGATGAAGACGGCCTGCGTGCCCGGCTCCGCCTCCATCAGGTCGAGCGCCACCCCGAGGATGCGGTTGTCCATCAGGTTGCTGTCCGCCATGGACGGAGGCAGCGCACGTTCGGTAAAGCTCACGCGCAACAAGCCACCGTGCGGCAGAGGCACCCCTTCCTTCAGGGAGCCCTCGGCGCGGAACGAATCCAGGTAGCGCGCCACCAGGCGCGCGTTGCGGCCCAGCTCGGAGAGATCGCGCTTGAACTGGTCGATCTCCTCGATGACGTAGATGGGGATGATGACGTTGTTGTCTTTGAAGCCGTAGATGCTGCGGGGATCGTGAAGAAGGACGTTGGTGTCGAGAATGAAGTTCTTACGCATCGTGGGTTGCGCGACCTGAAGGTTCGGCTGCGACCGCGAGGGACCGTGCGACGGTGAGTCTCCTGACCACTATAGGCACCGGCTTCAGGGGAAACAGCCTGCTTGTCGCCAGGACGTGCGGCTGTCCGAAACCCCACGCCCCAGACGCCGGGGATGACGGCGGTTCGCATGGCGCCTTTCTGCGAGTCACCATGGATCAACCCTGTAGCATGAGCGGCCGTCCGTTCAGTGCGCCACGACAGGCGCGAGCGGATCATATCCAAGCAGCTCCGCCACCCGCTCGGGCGGCGGCCCCGGGGGCATCCGCTCCCAGGGAAAGCGCCGCTGGAGTGTCTCCTCATCGAGCGTGAGCTGCCGCCGGGCATCCAGTTGGAGCGCGTCATCCCACGTGTTCGCATCGAAGTGCAGCCCCAGCCGCGAGCTCAGCGGAGACACCATGGGCGAAGGCTTGAAGGCCACGGCCTCTCCGTGCTCGTCCCGCATGCAGTGCAGCTCCACCGCCCACGCATGGAGCCAGCGCGGCAGGTGCCGCCCCGCCTGACGAAGCGCGAGGAAGCGGCCCTGCGCGGCGCCATCCACGAAGAGGAAGCGGCGGTCATAGACGCAGGCGGCGGCGAAGGTGGACGGCGTGAGGGCCAAGGCCTCGGTGCCGATACGGCGGGCCATCAGCAGGAGCACGTCCAGGATGTGGCCGGCGAGCTTGAGCCCGGGGTGGTTCTGCCCGGGCAGCGGAGGCCGGTTCCAGTCGAAGGCGCGCCCCGGGTTCTGGAGCAACAGCGAGTCCAGGTACAGCAGCGGCGTGGCGGCGAGCGCGTCACCGAGCCCCACCTCCGCCCCGGTCGTCCGCCGCAGGTCCAGGTCCGCCACGGGGACGTAGAACCGCCTGCTCCACAGGATGATGCGTGGCCGGTACGGGTCCGTGCACACGACGCGAAGCTCCAGCGGCCCCACCCGCTCCTCGACGCGCTGGAACAGCCCATAGGCACGTAGGGCCCGCTCCAGGCCCTGGGGGCTGTAGGTGCCAAAGACGAGGTCCCCGCGGGAGGCTTCGGCGCTGCCCAGCCCCAGGTCTTCCAGGGTCATCCCCGCGCTCTCGGAAACGGCCAGGTCCGGCCCGCTCAGCGCCTGATAGATGCGACGGTAGCGGGGGTTGATGGGCTGAATCCGAGGCATGGCTTCCACCTATTCGTAGCGGATGTCCACCACCGTGAGTTCGATGTCCCCGCGCGGCCGCCGCACCTCGACCGAGTCTCCCACGGCCTTGCGAAGGAGCGCCCGCCCCATGGGGGATTCGACGCTGATGCGCCCGCCCGAGGCGTCAATCTCGTCGGAACCCACGATCTGGTAGGTGCTGCGGCCGCCGTCCTCGTCCTCCAGGCTCACCGTCGCCCCGAAGAAGACGCGGGAGCGGTCGGTCTGCTCGGCGGGCGTGACGATGGTGGCGGTGTCCAGGCGCTTCTGGAGGAAACGGAGGCGGCGGTCGATTTCGCGCAGGCGCTTCTTCCCGTAGATGTACTCGGCGTTCTCGGAGCGGTCGCCCTGAGCGGCGGCAGCGGAGACCTCGGCCGTCACCTTGGGGCGCTCCTCGTTGAGAAGGTGGACGAGCTCGCGGTGCAGGCGCTCGGCGCCCGCCCGGGTGAGGTAGCGGCGGAACGGGGCCCGCTCGGCGTCGTCCTCGGTCTCCTGTTCATCCGGATGTACGTCCTGGGACATGGTTCCTGTATATCGCCCTGGGGTGACACGCGGCGAAGGGCGCTGGCCCTGACGTTCACCGGAAAGCGGTCGGGGCGTGTCAGAAACAGCCCCATGCGCTCGCCAGTGGAAAGCGTCGCCGAGTGCTGGTAGGAAGCGCCTGCCCCGGGGGCTTCCGGGGTGGTGGCGAAAAATTTAAAAAAGAATAGTGCGAGTCGCTAGCTCAGCTGGTAGAGCACCGGCCTTTTAAGCCGAGGGTCGGGGGTTCGAGCCCCCCGCGACTCATGTAGTTGAAGTGAAGGTGTGCTGTCCCCGTCGTCTAGAGGCCCAGGACGCTGGCCTTTCAAGCCGGTAACACGGGTTCGAATCCCGTCGGGGACACTGTAAAAACGCGGGGTTGGACGGATCAAACCGTCCAACCCCGTTTGTTTTTGGCCGCTCCGTGTTGTTCCTTCGCGGGCCAACGCAGCCTGTTTCCCGACTGCGTCGACTGGCTCAGAAGCACATCAATCACGCCGTCGTCACATTATCCGGCTTGCGCTTGCCGCGACCGCGAGGCGGCAGGGTCGCCATCGAATCCAGCGCCGCTTCTGCCTGAGCAGGCCGAGACTTCAGCTCGGCTGCGGCGTCGGCCTTCGCGAAAGTGCCGCCAAGCCAGGCCGTCAGGTCGGCCGCCAACTCCCCCGCCGACTGGTAACGCTCCCGAGGGGCAACCCGAAGTAGCCGGTTCAGCGTCACTCGCAGGCCCTGGGGGAGCCCTTCGGTCATTGCGTCTACGTCCGCAACCGTCAGTGTCGCCGCGCGCCAAATTGCGTCGGCCACCAACGGCGGCGCCCCTGCGAGCGTAGCCCGCTTGACCGCCCGAGCAACCCGCCGACGCTTCTTCGTGGGCAACGAGGCCATGACGTCGGGCGTGATGTCGTCCGGGCAGAAAAGCAGGTTCTTCCCCGTTGCCAGTTCGAGCAGCACGACGCCCAGCGTGAAGAGGTCGGCGCGGGCGTCGACGCTCCCTCCGAGCAGCATCTCCGGTGATGAGTAGAAGTGGTCCCCCAAAGGGCCGCGCGCGGATGAAGCTACGCGCCCCGGCAAGTCGGACAGCGCGAGGCCGAAGTCGGCGAGCTGAACCGTCCCGTCCCAGTTGACGAAGATGTGCTCAACGTCAACGGCTCGATGAACGATGTTTAGCGGCCGTCCCTGCTCGTCCTTCGCGGCGTGCGCGTGCTCAAGAGCCGCTGCGACCTGCGCCCCGACATAGAGCACGAAGAGCGGCGAGAACCATCGCTGACTCTCACCAACGAGCGTCAGCAACTCATTCAGGGAGTGGCCGTCCGGGTGCTCCGTGCTGACGTACCAATAGCCCTCGACCTTGTGCAGCCCATGAACCTTGAGGATGGCCGGGTGCTTGAGGAAGGCCGCAAGGCGAACCTGCTCGTCGAGCTTCGCGCGCGCACGCATGACCCGGGCGCCGTCCGTTTCCGATGGAGCCGGAACCGCCTTGAGCAGCACCTTCCCACGCGGCGCGCCGGACGCGGCCCGCAGCCTCGCTACGAACAGGGACATCCCGTGGTGAGCCGGCCCTAAGTCCTCGCGGTACTCGTAGCCGACTCCGCCCGCCGAAAAGAGGATCGCCCCCCGTGGGATCTTGAACTCGATTGCCTTCGACATGCCGTTGCCCCTCGTGTGCGAACTCGCAACCAACGCGACGAGGAAAACGCTACCTGCGGCATCCGGTTGAGGGAACGCCCTCACAGGTCATGGGGTCAAAACGGCGCGTTCGGCCCGAAGTTGACCTCCTACCTATTACGTCTTTCGCGACGCTCAGGGCCAACGGTCTACGACGTAGCCGCCACCTAAGTTGTACGCCTTCACCCTGCCATCTTCGTACCCCTTGGAAGGCGACTCGACGACGAAGCAAACCGGGCGCTCGTCCTGCCCAGGGAGCTTCACACGATCGTAGCGGATGACCAGCGCAGGCCCCTCAGAGCGGCCCATTCGATCGGAAAGGAAGTATGCCTTGCCGTAGAAGCGCGTTCCGGGAGGGGCGACCGCCCTTTGGGCTGATGGAACGCCCTTTGGAACGACCCCCATCACCTCCGCCCCCGCAGTGAACCAAACGTAGGCGTCCGTCTCATGGCGGGCATCCAAGGTGAGCGCGAAACTCTGATTCACCTTCCAGCGGAGATCCTCCTGCATCACCTCCTCCGCACCAGCCGGGCAAGTGAACGCTTCAGGTCGAATCTGGGCACTGGGGCAACCTGCCGCGAGTGCCGCAACGAGAGTCATCGTCGCGCAGTCGGCAGCAGCGGCGGCCTTCGTTCTCCCGCGTGACGGGCGTCCTTGGAGTGGGGACTCAGGTGACGGAGGCGTCTTCACGGTTGAACCTTCCTTCGGAACGGCAGTCGCAAGGCCCGTCAGCGTCATGGGCGGGGGGCTTGGTGGTGACATAGCAGGGGCAGTCGACGTGAGCGGCGCGGAATGTGGAGGGATCTGCGGGCGCGACACACCAACGACGGTCTGCGCCCCGGACTCCGTGGGTTCCCCTCGGCTGAGCAAGAAGCTCCCGGCCACGGTAAGCGCGATGAGGGCAGCCAAGCCCGCCGCGAGTCCCCACCTCTCCCGACCAGAACGCGTTGGCGACACAGGAAGGCGCGGGTTGGCAACTTCGGGCATCACCTGATCCGGCGGCTCCAATGGCCGCTGTTCGGACGGCGGATGCACCGGGGATAGGTACTCCGCGCTCGAATAGGCCAGGAGTTCGCCCAGCTCCCGGCGCAACGCCTCAGTGTCGACAGGGCGCCTTGCCGGTTCACGCGACAGGATGCAATCAACGAGGTCGTTCAGCGCTTCCGGAACACGCACGTTCAACGCACGCGCAGGAGGCGGCTTCATGACGGTGCTGTTGAGCGTAACTCGCGCTTGAACCTCCGTCGGTCGGGGGTCGGTCAGCAACTCATAGAGCATCGCCCCGACGGCGAAAATCTCGTCCGCAACTTGGAAGGCGTACTTCGCTCGCTGTTCGGCCTTGTGCTCCCGGAGCCATGTGAACTGTTCCGGCGCACGAAAGCGGTCAGTTCCCGGCGGCAAGCCCCAATCCGTCAGCTCTTCGGCCAACGAGTAGCTTGCACAGCTAAAGTCGATGATGACCGGCTCTCCATCGCTCTTCCGAATCAGAACGTTGGACAGTTTCAAATCCCGATGCAGGACACCACGGCCGTGCATGTACGAAAGCGCGGCGGAAATCTTGTCGAAGACATGCAAAACCTCCTGAACCGTGGGGTGTTTACGCTCCGCCCATTCGGCAAGGGTCCACCCATCTACGTACTCAAGCGCGAGATAGACATTCCCCTGCTCAGAGTATCCATACCCACGGTGCTTGACGATGTTCGGATGGTCCAGGAGGAGGAGGGCCGAAAGCTCCCGAAGCGTCCGTGCGTGAGTCTGCTTGTCGTCCCCACTCGAATCCCGGTGGCGCGCCAACTTGAGCGCGCATCTGAGACCGTGCTTCTCGACGAGGTAGACGACTGCAAACCCTCCGTTTCCAAGCTCCCGAACAACACTCCATCCGTCGATGGTCGTTCCAGGGGGCGGAAACAACGAAATCACGTTCATGGAGTTCCCCCGGAGACAGCCTTTGGCAACCTCACATTGGGAATCGTAAGCGTGCGACCATCTCCAACCACTTCCAAAGTGTAAACTGGGCTATTGCTCAACTGCGCTGTCTCAGCAACAGCGAGAATGCGTCCGAATCCACCTGGAACGAATGCACCTTCGTCCACTGTCACAAGCCGAGCACGCAGCGGCAAGCCGGCTCGCCCCGTCAACATAGCCTCTCGTGGCACCCAAGGTGCCCGCCCGGGATAGTTTCGAATAGTAGCATCGACTAATACCCATCCCTGTCCACGATAAGCCATCGCTGAAATTACTGAGAATCCTCGCTCCGAATCAGCGTGGAGTTTGATGGGCGTCGCCGTTACGCCTTCCTTGTCAACATACCCCAGCAGCACGAAGTCTTCGGGCCGAGGCGTTCGCGGCACGTCTACCGGGCAAGCCATATCCGCCAGCTCAGGGCGTTGAACATCAATTCGAGTGTCCACTTCGGCCGGGTCTGTGACCAGTGAGAAGGCGGCTCGCGCAGGAGCCCGGCCATCCGCGAAGAAGACCCCGACTTCGTAGCGCTCACCTTCGGGAAGGTCCGCCACGGGCTGAACGATGACGGACCGCTCACCAGCATCCAGGATGCGAATCCGCGACTCGTCGAAGGTCAGAGTCTTCCGGTTGATAGGGGCCGGGAACAGGAGAAGTGTCGGCGTGTCATGCGCGACATGGACGACAGGAAGGGGCTCTGCCGCAGCTCCAGGAACCGTGACAACACGCTCTCTCCGCATGCGGGCTGCGGCTGAAGGTTGGGCCTCCACGGCAGCGCCCCATACGAGCGCGAGAGCAAGGGCCAATCTAGACGGCTGGAGCAATGGCGCATGACCTCCCGAATCGGAAGGCTACCATCGCGGATACTCGCGCAGTGGGCCTATTTCCTACAGGCCAACACGCCCCGTGTGGCGAGCGGTCCCCCCCTGCCCCACTCTTGGCTTGTTGGTCCCTCCTATGTATGAAGGCGTTCGGGCGGCTGCGGTGAGTACGTAGTTCACGGCGTCGCGAGGTCCCAGACCAACCGCGCCGATTCCGTAGCCGCCCACTATCAGTTCGCGAGCCTCGCAACGGCGAACCCGGCCCCAAGCCCGGCAAGCAAGGCCACAACGGCGACCGTGAAGGACACGTCCCCCGCCTGCTGGCGTAACGATTCGTTCTCGGCTCGCAGCCGCGCAATCTCCGAAGCGGTTCGAATGCAGCGGCTTTCCGACAGCCAGCAGCCGCCCTCCACCTCTACGGCTGCTGTGCCTCCATCGGGGAAGAGCTGAGCGCGCTCGACGCTGATGACCTCTGAGCCCGACGCGGGAAGCGCGAGCAGTACGGCCAGCACGAGCGCGCCGAGCTTCACTTGCCGCCCCGGGAGTCGAGTTGCTCCAGGACGGCAATCGCGCCGCTTTCTCCGCGACCTGCCCAGCGGCAAGCGCTCCCGCAAGTTCGGCGCGGGCAATGGCGGCACTCCTGAATAGAATCCGCTTGATGATGGTGAAGCCACCAGCAGCCGTCAGGGCGACTTGCAGCGCAGTCAGCAGCAGCGCCAGGGTGAATGGCGCCCCAGCGGCAAGTGCGTTCGCTACCGCTCCAGCGAGGGAGACGCCAAGCACGAGGACCGCGCCGCCCCTGTCGGTATTGAAGAACGGGATGAACCCGCCACCGAACTTCCGCAGCAGGTCGACGAGCACCACCACCACCAGGGCGGCGAGCAGCGCGTAGTTCCGGCTCGTCACGGCATCGAGAAGAAGGCGCGCGAACTCCTCGAGGTTCGACCCGACTACACCAGCGTCAACCATGTTGCGCCGGGAATCGCATGGGTTGAGTTCCCGGAACTTGGCCAGCGTATCGCAAAGGCGGCGGGCGTGCCCTTCCATGGCGGCGGCCCGGAAGCGTCGGCGACCATCATCCGGGAGAGTGGGAAGCGGTCCATCGTCGCTTCGCTTCGTGCTCGCGGTACGGGGAAGAATCTGACGATGTTCTCGCGGATGCTGTTCGTGAATCCACCGGCCGATGGCGTTGCGTGGGAACAGGCTATCGGCCGGCGCCACCGTCAGGGGCAGCTCGCCGATGAAGTTGAGGTCGAGCTGTACCAGCACACCGACGAGCTTGTCGGGGCCTTCCAGAAGGCCCGCGACTTCGCCCGGTTCATCGAACAGACAGAGGGCACGCCGCAGAAGCAGAACTTCGCGACCCACGACTGTGTAAAACACCAGAGCGCTAGCGCCAACGTGCCCCCAATTTACCGCCTACGTTCTACATTGACTATTGCTGCACGTCCCTCTCACTGGTCGAGGGGGCGGAGTGACAATCATGTACTTGATACAAGGGGCTCCATTAGGCAGATTCACCTGAAACTTGCGACCATCAGACGCCTTGCATTCAACCCCACCACACTTCTCAACATTTATCACCGACCAATCAGGAACAACCGTGGCGGTCTTTCCCCCCGCCGCCTTGGTACAAGCATTGTTGGCGTGCTTCGTCCACTCAGCGTCCGCTTGATCTTCAGCCTTGGCATCTGCCGAGAAAAAGAGAATCGAGAACACTGCACCTACTACGACATGCATTTTCATTGAATCACTCCTGGGATGACATCAGTAACACGAAGCGAAGATCATGCCGTTCCGCCTTCGACAGCGTCAAGACAGATAACAGGTGCAAAACCCCTGTGGAGCATGCCAGTTGACACGTCAGCCGCAGAAACTGACACGTCAACCGGCCTCGCTACACAAGGACTCCCGATGCATCGGCCGGTGTCACCGTCAGGGGCCGCTCGCCGACGAAGTGGTGGTCGAGCTGTACCAGCACACCGATGAACCAGTCGGAGCCTTCCAGAAGGCCCGCAACTTCGCCCGGTTCATCGAAGAGACAGAAGGCACGCCGCAGAAGCTAAATTTCGGCTGAGCAGTTTGAGCAAGAGGTACTCTCAATATATGTCGACACCGTGCTGATATCAGAGAACCCCAAAGGCGCGCGGAGGGGCCTGGGCCTTTGGCTTGAGCCCTAACATCTATTGGCCAAGCGGGGACTCCGCGCCGCCCTCTCATTTCACCCCAATCTGGTCAACTATCTTCTTCTGAATACAAAGCCCATTACCGCAATCCATAACCCCAGGCGGGCAATCGGCGTTACGCGGGTCTTCAATGCAGTAGTCCGTGCTATTCGGGCAGCGGCTGCCCAAGGCGTTGGCGCATTGATTTGAAAATGCACCCATGACGCAGACACCGAGACCGTCTTTGAATGTCTTTTCTCCAGCACATACCTCCCCCTGGACACACGTCTTACCAGAGGATCCTCCGCAGCGTTTGGGGGTGACGTTCGCCGTCTTGCTTTGAGCAGCGGCAGAGAAGGCGACGAATACAACGAGCAAGAGGGTTGCTTTCATTCTTGAGGTTCCTCGCATCGATTGAACGGACAACAAGCTACAGAGGCTCAGAAGGGGGGGATTTTATTGGTTCGCCCCTTATTGCGCAGGCAGCCCCATGGCAACACTCGTGCCATTCCGACTTCCTTGTTTCTCTGGAGATGCGCGGCCATCCCCCGTTCTGAGCGTGCGGGTTGACGTGTCAGCCCCAGGCACTGACACGTCAGCGCCGCCTGTTACACGGCAGCACGACACATCTCGCCACCTGACTGCCTTCCTCATTCCTGCCCTGAACCACTCCCGGAATCCGCACACATTGACGTGGGACAGCGCACTTCGCCGCTGGCGCACCCCAAGCCGAAGGACCCACGTAACGTGAACAACGCACTGACGAAGATTGCCACCGCGCAGGCTGCGGCGGGCGCTACCTGCTCGAAGTCGAGGTCATCCGGACGAAGGAGGGCTTCAAGGGCGACTCAGCCAGCACGGAGCTGAAGGTTCGCGAGTCCGAGCCCCTCGCCGGCGGCGAGACTCCGAGCCGACCGGGCGAGACGGTCGACTACGTCGAGAACCTGAGCACGCGCGCAAAGCGAGCAAGCTCCCCGCGCTCGCCGACGCGCTCGCCTGACACCGGGCGGCGACTGATGGCGCTCTTCCGTCCGCGGACGGCCTACGAGCGCATGCAGGTACGTATCGGCGTGCAGAGAGAATCCCTCCAGGAACGCCGGGCGCGCAGGCGCCCACACGATTCGGCAGGGGCAGAACGTGCGCTTCAGTGATAGGCCATGATGCCATGTCCGGCGACTCACCCGTCCCCACCCCCGGCGG
>NZ_SRLV01000108.1:0-27117 GCF_006518205.1 Myxococcus sp. CA005
GTCCAACCCCTCATCCCACCCCTCCTGGCGCCGCCGTGCCGCTCGCGCCCCGTGCACTCATCTCGTACGGATGTACTGACCTGCCGACGGAGCAACGCCTAAGCAGCCCGCGTGCCAGAGGTCGCACGTGGCGTGTTTCTCCTTAAGAGCGCCCACGAATTTGCCGTCTCTGGCGCGCTGGATTCCCCGGCGGAACTGAAAAAATGCCCGGCTGGGGAAGTGCCGTTCCCAACGGGTGACTGTGAAAAGGACCGGGTTGCCCGTCCGGGTTCCTGTTCCTAGGTTTGCCCGCGCCAGGCTGTGGTGCGTGTGGAGGTGCGGCGTGTACTGGACGATGGGAATCATCCTGTTGGTGTTGTGGGGGCTGGGGCTGACCACCGGCTCCACCGAGGGTTACTGGGTCCACCTGCTGCTGCTGTTCGCGATGGTGGCGCTCTTGCTGGCGGTGGTGTCTCAGGGCCGCCGGGCGGCCTCGGCATGAGGCGCGGGGCGCCCGAGGTGACGGGGGTGGAGCTGCCCCGGGACTCCGTGGGCTTCACGCGCCGCGAGTGCCCGGAGTGTCAGCGGCCCTTCAAGACGCGTCCGGGGCCCATGGACTCGCGCGCGGTGCTGCACAAGCTCCTGGGCTTCTACCCCTTCGAGAATGCCCACGAGTGCGTGGAGGGCATTCCCGTCTGGGGCTGCCCGTACTGCGGCTACCGCGCGGAAGCGGACGCCTTTCTCACGCCCGCCCAGCAGGGGCACCTGGAGGCCGTGGCGCGCGGCTGGGCCAACCACGTGCGGTACGAGCAGCTGGCGCACGTGGCGCGCACGCTGTCCGTCAACCCCAGGCCGACGTTCGTTGCGGTGGAGCCGGAGGCCCTGCCGGGCCCCATGGAGCCAGAGCCGGACGAGCTGCTGCGCGTCATGCCCATGCTCTGTTGTGGCGAAGAGGTGAAGGTCATCTGGGAGTGGGACCAGGCACTCCACTGCTTCTCCTGCGGCGCGCGGCATGATCCGATGAGCGGCCGCCAGCAGGTGGAGCTGCGCTTCGTCTCGGAGTAGCGCCCGGGGTGGACGCGGGCGGGCGGTGACGGCAGGCTGGAGGGGACATGACGTGGGTCTCCCCCCGGGCCATGCTCGCGTGCCTGCTCTTGGCCGCGGGCGCCGCCGCCGCGCACGACGCCGACATCCTCTATATTGAAGCGCACCGCGCCCGGGCCGAGGCACCCGAGGTCCGTCAGATTCTGACGATGACGCCGGAGACGCTGGCCTTGCTCCTGGCCGACGCGGATGGGGGCTCGCTCCTCACGCGGCATGGACTGGACGCGCGGCGTGACGCCATCGCCACCGACATCTGGGATGCGATGCCGCTGGCTTCCGGAGGGTTGCCGTGCGTGCGGACCGCGCACGCCACGGCGCCGAGGCAGTCCTTCGTGGAACTGTCCGCCACCTTCACGTGCCCGCCGGGTGGAATGCGCCAGCGCTTCCGGGTGCTGACGCGGCTGCCGCCGGAGTACCGGGTGATTCTGGGCAGTGTGAGGGAAGGGGAGGTTCCTGGTGCCGTGTTCGCGGATGCCACGCGGCCGGAAGTGGACGTCCCGGAAGGCGGACGCGGCACGCCGCTGCTGAGCCGCTTCGCGGGCTGGGTGGGCCTGGGCGTGCGCCACATCTTCGAGGGTGTGGACCACCTGGCCTTCCTGCTGGCCGTGCTGCTGGTGGGGGGCGGCTGGAGGCGGGTGTTGCTGCTGGTGACGTCCTTCACGGTGGCGCACTCGCTCACGCTGGGGGCCGCCGCGCTGGGCTGGGTGGTGTTGGACGGAGTCCAGGCCCGGTGGGTGGAGGCCGCCATCGCCGCGTCCATCATCTATGTGGCGGTGGAGAACCTGGTGCTGCGCGAGCACCGGCACCGGGTGCTCGTCACCTTCCTCTTCGGGCTGATCCACGGCTTCGGCTTCGCGGGCGTGCTGGCCGGCTACGGCCTGGGCGAGTCCGTGGTGACGGCGCTGCTGGGCTTCAACGTCGGTGTGGAATTGGGCCAGGCGGTGGTGGTGGCGGTGCTGCTGCCCGTCCTCCGCATGGTCCAGCGCCGTCCGGCTTTGCACACGAGGGCCGTGAGGGGACTGTCCATCGGAATCCTCGCGGCTGGTGGGTACTGGATGGTTGAACGCGCCCTCGGTTGAATCCCGCGCTCGGCGTCCCTACGTTGGCGACTTGAAGGTAGGGAACAGGGGGACGTCAATGGGTGCGAGGCATACCCGGTTGGCTGCGGCGCTGGCCGCCGCGTGGGAGGCGGAGGTCGTCTCCGCCCGGCGGATGACGGCGCTGGCGGAGCGAATCGTGGATGCGAGGGTCCGGGCACGGCTGATGGTGTTGGCCGCGTTCTGCCGGGCTCACGCGTCGCGATTGCTCGCACGGCTGGCCGCGCTGGGCCGAGGTCCACTGCCGGTTCCTCCCGAGGACATCGAGCTGGATTCGGATACGTTGCTGGAACTGCGCCGCGAGGGGGCCTTCGCCCGTGCGTCGGCCGCCCGCTATGAGACGACCGCGGAGCTGGCCCGTCAGCAGGCGGACCTCTCCTCCGCGTGGGTCTGCGAGCTGAACCGCACCGAGGAGCAGGACCGCTCCCGGGAGCTGCTGTCCCTGGCCGAAGGGGCCCTGGGGCCCGTGGTCCACGCCGACGCGCCGGCCAGCGCCGCCCCGGGTGACTCATGAGGGAATGACATGGGTTTCTCGCTCTGCCGGTGACAGTTACCGTGCATTGGGCGTAGAAATCCGTTCATGGCGAAGGAGAGCTACAACGACCTCATCTTCCAGCTGGGCGACCTGGCTCGGGACAGGTTGCCGGGCAAGCCCACCTGTCCCCGTTCCATGGACCGCGTCTACCGCGCCGAAGAGGCGGTGGTGGCGCGCCGGGATGAACTGGCGGCGCTCGAGCAGGAGATGAATGACGAGGACGCGGCGTATTCGGACTTTCTCGCCGAGCAGGGGGAGGAGCGGGCGAAGCACGCCGTCATCGTCAAGAAGTGGAAGAAGGCGGTGGACGCCATCGACGGCAAGGTGAAGGAGCTGCGCAAGACGCTCGCGTCTCGCAAGGCCGAACAGCGCTACGCCGAGGATGGCCTGGTCAAGCTCGAGAAGAAGATCAGCGACATGGAGCTGACCGGCGAGCCGCCCGACAAGATCGAACTGGCCCGCGGCAACCTCAAGAAGAACCGGCTCCAGCAGATGCGGCTCGGTCGGCAACTGGAGGATCTGGAGTCCAACCTGGCCACCGCCCTCACGCCCTTGCCCGGTCAGCCCGGCGCGGCAGGCATCCTGGCGCACAAGCGCATGCTGGAGATGGAGGACGAGGCGGAGGAGCGCAAGCTCGACCACGAGCACCGCATGGCGGAGCTCGACCAGGCAATCGCCGCCAAGGAGGAACAGGTCCAGGCCTCGGAGGATTATCTGGATCAAGCACTGTTCCTCCTGGGCGAAGACGTGTATGCACAGCGCATCAACGATGCGCAGCTCGCACCGTTCTACCCGCGGTTGGATCGCGCGCAGTGAGAGAGGCACCCGCCCGTAGTGCTTGACGGCGGAGACCTGTCTGCTACATTGCGCCGCTTCCTGGCGACCGCGGGGACGCGTGCAGTCCAGGTCATTGAACTTATTGGGTTTTTCCGCGCCACCAGCGCGCTGGCAGTGAGGACGACGTGAAGGGTCTGATTGGCAAGAAGATCGGCATGACCCAGGTGTTCAACGATGAGGGCAACCTCGTCCCGGTCACGGTGATCGACGTGGGCACCTGCCAGGTCGTTGGCAAGCGCACCCCGGAGAAGGACAACTACTCCGCGGTGACCATCGGTTTTGGTGAGATCCGCGAGAAGATTCTCAACCTGGCCGAGCGCGGTTTCTTCAAGAAGGCCAACGCGCCTTACCGCCGCCACCTGAAGGAATTCCGCGTCACGCCGGAGGAGGCTGCCTCCTTCAACGTGGGCGACGCCGTCAAGGCGGACATGTTCGCCAAGGGCGAGCTGGTCGACGTGACCGGCATCACCAAGGGCCGCGGTTTCTCCGGCGTCATGCGCCGCTGGAACTTCAAGGGCTCGCAGACGAAGACGCACGGTACGCACGAGTACCAGCGTCACCCGGGCGCCATCGGTCAGCGTAAGACGCCGGGCCGCGTGTACCCGAACAAGAAGATGCCCGGTCACTACGGCGTGGATCAGGTCACCACCCAGAACCTGACCGTGGTGGACGTGGACGTGGAGAAGGGCCTGGTGCTCGTGAAGGGTGCCGTCGCCGGCCACAACAACGGCGTCGTCTACATCCGCCCCAGCATCAAGGCGGCCATGCGCGCGCAGCACAAGGCCGCGCGCGGCGCGTAGTTCGCTGCTGAGCGTTTGAACGCTCGAAGCGCCCCGCTTCCGGGCCCGATTCCTCGGGCATCCGGGCGGGGCGTTTGTCTTGCGGGGCAGGGTGCGTGCGGTTTCCGCGGGTGGGCAGGTGTCTGCCCCGCGTGACGACCCGCATGCCTGCTTCATCACGTCCCGTGCCGTGGGATGCCCCGGAAACGTTGACCGGTGGGCGCCCGGTGGGAACGACCGTGAAAAGAATTCCGACTCCAGGCCACCTCGGCTTGTCGGTCGTGGAAGCCGTGCGCACATCCAGGCCCCACGAAGGAGTCTGAGCGTCGGGTGACGCGGACTCCGTGGCTCGGGGAGTTCATTGCACTCCCGCTCATGGCGGCCCATCCCACGGGCCGGGCAGGATTATGATCGCACGCACGCTCTGCGTCTTTGCTTCGTTGGCCGTCTCTCTGGCGGCGCCGGTTGCCGCGGCACAGGACGACGAGAACGTCCTGGACAAGGTCGTCGTCCGCAACCGGCTGTACGAACCGGGCGGCAAGTTGGAGATGTCCTTCGGGGTCGGTCTGCCGCTGCAGACACACCTGACGGCGCACTACGTCTTCAACGCCGGGGTGGCCTACAACCTCTTCAACAGCTTCGCGGTGGAGGCTCGGGCCGGCTACGCGGCCAGCCGTCATACGGGCCTGGCGCGTTCCATCTCCGAGAGCTTCCTCAACCGCGAGGACAAGCGCGTCACCGACGAGCTGGAAGACCTCTGGCAGATGAACCTGCACGGGGTGGCAGGTGTCCGCTGGGCGCCCATCTACGGGAAGCTCAGCCTGCTGTCGGACCTGCCGGTCCACTTCCAGGCCTACGTCTGGGCGGGCGGGGGCCTCGCCTCGTTCAAGCGCAACTCCGTGATCCAGTGCACGCAGGTGGTGAACCGCGAGCTGGGCATCTGCGACAACCGCACGTCGGTGGATGACCGCGGGTCGGCCACCCAGAACTTCTGGGTGAATGAGTCGCGGGTCGCCCCGGTGGTGTCGGCGGCGGTGGGCTTCCGCTTCTTCATCCTGGACAAGCACGGCGTGCGCCTGGAGCTGCGCGACTGGGCCTTCCGGGACAACTACCGCGTCAACCTGGAGCGCGATGCGTGGGAGGCGGGGCAGGCGACGGGGGAGCCCGCGCGCAGCCCTGGCCTCACGCACCTGGTGCAGTTCGACCTTGGCTACACCTTCTCCTTCTAGGTCCACCTGACTATGCGACCGTTCCTGTCCCTCGCGCTCCTTGTCGCCACGGCCACGCAGGCCGCGCCACGCGTCCCGGCTCCGGCCTTCGCGCTGGCGCAGGTCCAGCAAGTGCCCGCGCCCGGTGCTGAGACGTCCGTGCCGCCACCGTCCACGCAGTCCCAGTCGCTTCCGGAGGCCCCTGTCGGGCCCGCGTCCCGGCCCGAGCCGCTGGTGCCCGCGGAAGCCACGGAAGCGTTCGCGCCGCCCGCGGGTGTCCGCCCCAACGCGGCCCCGGCGCAGGGCTCCGACGAGGTGCCCGCGAGCGAGCCTTCCCGTGTTGACGACACCGCGCCGGTGCCCTCCGCCGAGCCCGCGCCCACCGTGGGGACGGACCCCGCTCCCGCGACGACGGGCATGGCCGGGCAGGAGGCGCCGCCGGTTCCCGATGATGCACCGATGCTGGCGTCCGACCTGGGCTCCGATGCGCCGCGCACCACGGATGCGCAGCAGCAGCGGCTGGTGAACGGAGCGCCGCTCTACAACCCCAACGTGTCGGTGCACATCGTCCAGAAGAAGCGCTTCGCGGACGAGGGCCGTCACGAGCTGACGGTGTACCCGGCCACGGTGCAGGTGAACGGGAAGTACACCGACCACGCGGGCACGGCGGCGCACTACACCTATCACCTGCAGGAGAACTTCGCCCTCCAGGTGATGGGCCAGTACAACTGGTACTCGAACGAGAGCGCCTTCAACCTGGAGCTCATCGACAAGGTCCGTGAGCAGGCGCAGGCGGCCTCGTCGCTGCTCCTGGTGTGGGGCGCCCACGCGGGCGTGGAGGTGACGCCGCTCTACGGCAAGTTCGCCTTCCTCAACAACTCGCTCGCGCAGTTCAGCGTGGTGCTCAGTGGCGGCGCGGGCGTCGGCTCCACGCGCCACCTCATCCGCCCCGCGGTGACGAACGATGTGGAGGGCGAGTCGTTCCGGGTGCCCGCGCGCTTCGGTGACACGGGCACCAAGTTCATGGGCTCGGTGGGGGGCGGCTTCCGGCTCCAGTTCGGCGAGTCGTACGCGCTGCGCGTGGAGGTGCGGGACCTCATCTACACCGCGCGCGTGGACCGGGTGGACGGCTGCAACCTGGCGGACTTCGAGGCGCTCGAAGCGGCGCGTTCCACCAACCAGGACTTCGCCTCGCTGAACCTGAGCGGCAGCTGCCGCTACGAGAAGTTCGACGGCATCGACCCGAAGACGAAGAAGAACTACCGCGAGGACATCATCCTGGGCCGAGACCTGGTGGTCGAGCCGTCCTCGGACGTCCTCAACAACGTGAGCTTCTACGCCGGCTTCTCTGTCCTCTTCTGATGCGCAGGAAGGCCTGAACCGCCATGAAACGACTGCTCAGCCTCTTCGTCGCCCTGGCGCCGCTCGCGGTGTCCGCCCAGCCTGATTCGGGTGGCTACAACCGCGCGCTGGCCGCCTTCAACGCCGGTGACATGGACACCGCCGCACCCCTCTTCTTCGAACTCGCGGAGAGCGCCTCCGACGCGGAGGTGAAGGGCAAGGCGGAGTACTTCCTCGGACAGTCCTTGGCCCAGAAGGGCCTGCCCGTGGCCGCCTTCATCACCTATGCGGCCATCGTCAATGCCGGACCCTCGCACCCCTCGTATCTCAAGGCGGTGGAGGGACTGGTGGACATGCAGCAGCAACTGGATGAGCACAACCTCATCCCCAGCATCCTCAACCAGGCCTACACCGACGAGGTGCGCGACCGCTGGGTGACGCTGCCCAAGGAGGTGCTCGCGCGCATCAACTACCTGGTGGGCACGGTGAGCCAGCGCAAGAGCCGCTTCGAGGAAGCGCGCTCGCTGCTGGAGGCGGTCCCCCAGGACAGTCGCGTGTACGCGAAGTCCCGCTACCTGCTCGGCGTGGTGCTGGCGGACCCGCGCTTCCCGGGCCGTCCCAGCGAGGCCTCCGTGTTGGACAAGGACGCGCTGGCCGCCTTCAACGCGGTACTGGCCGCGAAGGAGGGGCAGTTGGACTTGCGCGCCACGCAGCACCTGGCGCTCATCGCCCTGGGCCGGCTCCACTACCGCCGCGGTGAGTACACCGACGCCAGCGCCGCTTATGAGCGAGTGCCGCGCTACTCGCGCTACTGGGACCAGGCCCTCTTCGAGAACGGCTTCGCGCGCTTTCAGAACGAGGACTTCGGCGGGGCGCTCGGCAGCCTCCAGGCGCTGCATGCGCCGCAGTTCGCCGGGGCCTTCCAGCCCGAGTCGTGGATTCTCAAGGCGACCGTCTATTACTACTCGTGCCTCTACGACGAGGTGAAGACGACGCTGGCGGCCTTCGACGAAATCTACGCTCCCATGGAGCGGCAACTGGAGCCCTTCACCGGGGAGGACGTGCCGCTGGTGCAGTCCTTCAACCTGGTCGCGGCGGAGAACCGCCGGTTGCCGCGCCCGGTATACCTGTGGCTTCGCAACAACGAGCGCATCCGCGAGGTGATGCGGATGCTGGAGCGCGTGGACGATGAGAAGCGTGCGCTGACGAACGGACGCTGGCGCGGTACGCCGCTGGCGGCGCAGTCCACCGCGTCGCTCGAGGAGGTTCGCGGGACGCTGCTGCAGGTGGGCGGAACGCTGGCGCAGAGCCGCATTCGTGAGGCAGCGGACAACCTGCGGACCTTCTCCGACCAGGCGGAAATCATCCGCGTGCAGACGGCCTTGGATGAGAAGGACTTGTTGCAGGCCGGCGTTGACCAGAAGGCGCTGCTGACGCGGCAGTCGCTGTATCGCCCGAAGATGCCGAGCGCGGCCTGGAACTACTGGAAGTTCCAGGGCGAGTTCTGGATCGACGAGATTGGTTATTACCAATACACGCTGAAACGTGGCTGCCCGGCGAAGACCGCTGAACAGCAGCCGTAGGTTCACGAGCGACGCTGTCACGCATGCACGTACCTTGAGGGGCCGGCTCCACGCGACACCGCGTGGAAGCGGCCCCTCTGTCGTTGTTGACAGTGCGCAAGCACCGTTCCACCGCCACTTCTCAATCCAGAAATGCGCATCTACTTTCCGTCGTCCCTCGTCAGTGGGTGCTGGATTGCCCGCATGCCGGGTCGGCTTCACGGCAGGAGCTCGCATGAAGGTGGTTCTTCGTTTCGGTGCGCTGGCGGTGGGCGCGGTGCTCATCACTGGCGGGGTGGGAGAGGCGGCGGAAACGCAGGCCCGCAAGGGGGGGAAGAAGCCCGCTGCGGCGTCCGCGTCGAAGACCTCCGGTGCGTCCAGCAAGGCGGGCGGGAAAAAGAAGTCCGCGAAGGCCCAGGTCGACCGCAAGGCAGAGGAGAAGGCTCCGCCGCCGGGGGTTGCGCCGGAGGACGTGCGGCAGGGGCCGGCGCGCGTTCAGCCCGCGTCGGCGAAGTTCGCGGAGCTGCCCCGCATCCCGGACGCCAAGCGGGACGCGCTGGCGGACAAGAAGCGCGACGAGGCCATTGCCGCCTTCAAGCGCCTCATCCCCAAGCTGCGGGACGGCAATCCGCAGAAGGCGGAGATGCTCTACCGCCTGTCGGAGCTCTACTGGGAGAAGTCCAAGTACCTCTACCAGTTGGAGATGACGCGCTTCCTCGCGGCGGAGAAGGAATACGACGCGGCCGTGGCGCGCGGCGAGAAGGTGGAGCCGCCCAAGAAGAACCACGCGGACAGCGAGCGCTACCGCACCGAAACGATGGGCATCTACGAGGACATCCTCCGCGCGTACCCGGATTATCCCCAGCGCGACGAGGTCCTCTTCTCCATGGGGTACAACTACTACGAGCTGGGACGCCGCGAGGACGCGGTGGCCCGCTACGAGGAGTTGATCCGCGACTTCCCGAAGTCGCAGTTCGTGCCGGACGCGTACATCCAGCTCGGCAACCACTACTTCGAGAACAACAAGCTCATCCCCGCCAAGGAGAACTATGAGAAGGCGCGGGACTCGGGCGTGCCGAAAATCTACGGCTACGCCGTCTACAAGCTGTCCTGGTGCGACTACAACACCGGCGACTACGAGCTGGGGCTGAAGAAGCTCCACGAGGTGGTGGACTACGCCGCGAAGAGCCCTGAGTTGGGTGACCTGCGCACCGAGGCGCTCAACGACCTGACCGTCTTCTACGTCCAGTTGGACCAGCCGAAGGAAGCCATCGCCTACTTCAAGGAGAAGGCGCCGGCGCAGCGCGTGGGCCGCCTGCTGGCCAAGACGGCCGCGGGCCTGGTGGACGCGGGCCACTTCGACAGCGCCATCCTCGCGTACCGCACGCTCGTGGACGACGAGCCCATGGGCGCCAACGCGCCGGAGTACCAGCAGGCCATCGTCCGCGCCCACGAGGGGCTCCGCCAGCGCCAGTTGGTCCGCAAGGAAATGAAGCGGATGGTGGACCTCTACAGCCCTGGTGGCGGGTGGTGGAAGGCCAACGAGGGCAAGACGGCCGTCCTGCGAAACGCCTTCAACGTCACTGAAGAGGCCATGCGCGTCATGGTCACCGAGTACCACCAGGAGGCGCAGAAGACGCGCCAGGTGGAGACCTACCGGCTGGCGCGTGACATCTACAAGCAGTACGTGGACGCGTTCGCCTCCAACGCGAACCCGGACTTCGTGGCGGACTCCGCCTTCAACCTCCGCTTCTTCTACGCGGAGATCCTCTGGGCTTTGGAGGAGTGGGAAGCGGCCGCGGCCGAGTACGACGCGGTGGTGGCCTTCAAGATTCCGGACCGCGACACCGCGCGCGAGGTCTCCAACGAGGCGTACCGCAAGAGCGCCGGGTACAACGCCATCCTCGCCTACGACAAGCTGGTGAAGATCGAGCGAGGCCAGCTCGCCAAGAGCGACCTGCGCGACGGCCAGAAGGTCGACGAGAAGAAGGACAAGGGCGACGTCGCCAAGCAGAAGATCGTCAAGCGCGACGCGAAGGACCGCCAGGAAGAGGCGCTCACGAAGTTCGAGGACCGGCTGGTCGCCGCGTGTGACGTCTATGTGAAGCTGTATCCGAACACGCAGGACGAAATCGACCTGCGCTACCAGGCCGCCGTCATCCTCTATGACCGCAGCCACTTCGTGGACGCGGCCCGGCGCTTCGGCGAAATCATCGAGAAGTTCCCCGAGGAGCGCCGCTCGCGCGACGCGGCCGACCTCACCATGTACGTGCTGGAGAGCCGCGAGGAGTGGCTCGAGCTGAACACGCTGTCGAAGAAGTTCCTGGAGAACAAGAAGCTGGCCAAGCCCGGAACGGACTTCGCCGTGCGCGTCAGCCGCGTCGTCGAAGGCAGCCAGTACAAGTGGGTGGACGAGGTCGTCTACAAGAAGGAGAAGAACCCGAAGAAGGCCGCCGAGGAGTTCCTCCGCTTCGTGTCCGACTTCCCCAAGTCAGAGAACGCGGACCGTGCGCTCACTTACGCGATGGTCATCGCGCAGGAGGCGGGCGAAATCGACAAGGGCCTGGCCGCGGGTGAGCGCTTCCTCAAGGAGTACCCGCGCAGCCCCTTCGAGCTGAAGGCGCGTTACTCGCTGGCGGGCCTCTACGAGAAGGTCGCTGAGTACCGGAAGGCCGCCGTCATGGCGGAGTCCCTCGTCGCCAGCTACGACGCCGCGATGAAGGCGGACGATGCCAACGGCAAGCGCAAGGCGACCAAGGCGGCCGCCAAGGTGAGCGTCGCGCCGGGCGCCGAGGACGCGGAGTCCAAGCGCGAGCGGGTGGCCGCCGAGCGCAAGGCGCTGCTGGAAGAGGCCGGCGGCTGGATGGCGGATGCGCAGTTCAATGCGGGCGTCTGGTGGGAAGGCGCGGGTGAGCCGCAGAAGGCGGTGGCTGCCTACAACACGTACGTCTCCCGCTTCAAGGACCGCAAGGACGTGCCGCAGGTGGCCTTCGCGGCGGCGCTCGCGTGGGAGAAGGAGAAGAAGTGGAGCGAGGCGGCCCGGGCGTTCGGCGCCTTCGCGGAGACGTACGGCCGTGACTCGCGCTCCAGCTCGGCGCAGGTGTACCAGGCGCGCTACCACGAGCTGCTGGCGTACGAGCACCTGAGGAACGCACGCGAGCAGGAGCGCGTGCAGGGCGAGCTGGTGCGGGCGTGGAACCGGCTGCCGGAGAGTGCTCGCAAGGACGCGGCGGTGCTCAATGCTTACGGCCATGCGCGCTTCCTGTCGCTGGAGCCGGCGTGGAAGCGTTACGTGGGCATCCGCTTCTCGCGGGTGAGCACCATCCGCCGGGACCTGGCGGCGAAGCAGAAGGAGATTCAGCGGCTGGAGAAGGAGTACCTCGCCGTCCTGTCCACCGGCTCCGGTGATTGGGGCATCGCGGCGCTCACGCGCATCGGCCTGGCCTATGCCGACTTCGCGCGCAACATCATGGACTCGCCGGACCCGTCCGGGCTCGATGAGGAGCAGCTCGCCATGTACCGCAGCGAGCTGGAGAACCTGGCGTTGCCGCTGGAGGACAAAGCCGCCGAGGCCCTGGAGAAGGCCCTGGAGAAGGCCTACGAGCTGGGCGTCTACAGCCCGTGGACCCTGGCCGCGCAGGACCAGGTGAACCGCCTGCGTCCGGGGGCCTACGCACAGGTGCGGCAGGTGGACTACCGCGGCAGCGACACACTCGTCCGCTCGGACCTGGTGCGCGTGCTGGAAGGCGCCACCGCGACGACGCCGGCCCCGGCGGACTCCTCGAAGCCCTCGGATGACGAGGCGCAGGCACCCACGGCGGCGCGCGGGGAGGTGCTGCGATGAAGCTGTTTCGCATCGATTCCTTTCAGGTTGGGGCGGGGAAGACGCAGATGACCTGGTTCCGTTCGCTCCTCGTCGGCTCGCTGGCCTTTACGGCGGCGTGCGCCTCGGGGCCTCAGAAGAAGCAGACCGCTGCGCCGGAGGTGACGCCGCCCGCGGCGCAACAGCCCGCGCCCGAGCAGAAGCCGGTGCCGCCTCCCGCGCAGAAGTCCGGCAGCGCGCAGTCCGCCTTCGCGGCGGCGCTCCAGTCCTATGAAGCGGGGGACCTGGACGGTGCGCGCAAGGGCTTCGAGGCGGTGGTGGATGAACTGCCGCAGAGCCTCAACGCGCAGTTCAACCTGGGCGTCATCGCGGAGCGCCAGGGCCGTCCGGATGACGCGCGCGTGGCCTACGAGAAGGTCCTCCTGTTGGACCCGGCGCACGTGCCCGCGGTGGTCAACCTGGGCGTCATGTATCGGGCGCAGGGGCGGCTGGACGAAGCCATCGCGTTGTTCCAGCGGGCGCTGAAGACGCCTGGTCGCGAGTACGACGCGTCGCTGCTCAACAGCCTGTCCATCACCTATCGCGTTGCCGGAAAGCTGGACGAGTCCGAGGCCGCCGCGCGCCGCGTGCTGGTGCGCAACAAGGACGACCCGGGGGCCTACAAGAACCTGGCGCACGTGGCCTACGCACGGGAGAAGTACCGGCTGGCGGAGCTGCTGGCCGGCACCGCGCGCAAGCACTCGGAGAACGACCCGGCGCTCTACAACCTGCTGGGCATGGTCTACCTGAAGCTGGACGACCGGGCGCGCGCGCTGGTGCAGTTCCAGAAGGCCATCTCCCTGGATGCGAAATTCACCCCGGGCTACCTCAACCTGGGCGCCCTGGCGCTGAGCTACCGCGACTACGTGGGCGCCGAGCGCTCCTTCGGAAAGGCCGTGGAGCTGGAGCCGGGCTCACCGGACGCGACGCTGTACCTGGCCTGGGCGCTGGACGGGCAGAAGGGGCGTGACCCGAAGAAGGGCCTGGCCGCGGGCGAGGCGTTCGAGAAGGTGCTGGCCACGCGCGCGGACCTGCCGGAGGCCGTGTGCGGCGCGGGCTGGGCGTATGCGTCGGACCGCGCGGGCTGGCAGAAGGCCATCGCGTTCCTCGACCGCTGCAAGGGCCTGGAGACGACGACCGACAATGACAAGCAGATGATCACCGCGAAGGTCCAGGGCCTGCAGAACATGCTCAAGGCCCCACCACCCGAGGCCGCGCCCGCCACCGCGGAAGGGGAAGGCGATGGCGCTCCGGCGGATGAGGCCATTGGCGGCGGTGGTGCGCAGCCCGCGGGGGGCGCCGAGGGCGTGGCGCCTGGACAGGGCTCGGATGTGGCGCCGGAAGGCGATGCCACGGGCGGCGCGGGCGCACATCCTGGGCAGGGCACTGATGCGATGCCCGCGGACGACGCGACCGGTGGCGTGGGCAGTGGGGCGCCGCTTGCTCCCGGTGGGAAAGGCACGCCCGCGGGCAAGTGAGGCGGCTTCGCTTGGGGAGCGCCGTGCGTCGTTTCCATCGGGGCCACCTGGCACCCGAGGCATCACCTCAGCAGGCAGGCTGGAGTTTTGACGAAGAGGGACGGAACTTTTTTCCTCTCTCCAGGCTTCAGTCCCCGGATGAGCAGGCGAGCTCCTCTGGATTCAAGGACTTGAGGTTGGATCGCGCTGTGCATTGGGAGGTTGAGCATGAGGCGACTGGTATCAGCGGTGGTGGTGCTGGGCCTGTGGGCGGCACCCTCGGTGGCGATGTCACAGGAGCCGAGAGACACGGTGAAGATCGTCCAGGAGGAGGACCGCACCGTCGTCCGGAAGAAGACGGTCATCGACTTCACGGATGTCGCGGTGGAAGGCGAGCTCACGAAGCCTGAGGGCTCGTACGTACTCCACCGGAAGAAGACGGACTTCCAGAGCCTCATCAAGGTCCGGGACAACTTCGATCCAGAGTTACAAAAGTCAGTCGACAACCTCTAGCGGCAGCGGGCGGCGGCAGTCGTTCTAAGGGCGGAATGGAAGAGGGAAAATCCTCATGGCGGCGGCGAAGAACAACGGCTTGACGCTTCGGATCACCGGGCCGGATGGCTCCACGGCGGAAGCCGTGTCGGAGGCCGAGAGCGTCATTGTGGGGTCGGGCGCTCAGGCGGCAGTGAAGATTCAGGACCCGCGGGTCTCGAATCTCCATGTGATGCTGAAGGTGGACAAGGATGGCTCGGTCACGGCCATCGACCTGGGCAGTGAGGGTGGCACGGAAGTGCGGGGACAGCGGCTCGTCCTCCCCACGGCGCTCAACCCCGGGGATGTGTTGATGGTGGGCGGCAGCCAGGTGGAGGTGCTCTTCGGAGCGACCCAGCCGGAGCGTCCGCTTCCCGCGGGTGCGCGGGTTGCGGGGCCGGTGTTCCAGGGGCCGGTGGCCACGCCACCGCCGCCGCGTGGCATGCAGATGCAGACGCAGACGCGCGCGGACCTGCCGAACCTGGTTCCCACGCCGCCGCCGCCCATGCGCCAGGTGTCCACGGCGCTGGGCAACCGCGTGGAGCGGGTGGCCTCTCCCGGTGTGATTCCGGTCGAGCCACCCCGGCAGGTGCCTCCAGGGCTCCAGCCTCGCACGACGCCCTCCTCGGCGCGGACGTCCACGCCGAATGTGGCGAACACGGCCACGCCGCGGCGGACGGTGGCGCCGCACCTCCAGGAGCCGCTGCCTCCCGAGGCCATGCCCACGCCCGAGGCGCGCGTCCTCCAGGTCGCGCTGCTGTGGGGCGACACCCTGCTGGAGGTCCAGCACTTCAAGGACGGCGTGCCCGTCACCATCGGCGAGGCGAAGCAGAACTTCTTCAACGTCTTCGCGCCGTCCGTGGGCAAGAGCCACGTGCTGGCCGTCAGCAAGAAGGATGTGTTGGAGGTGCGGGCTCCCGCGGGCTCGCGCGCCTTCGTCACCAACCAGGGCAACGTGCGCACCAAGGACGCGCTGCGGGCCGCGGGCGCGCTCTCCGGCCAGGCCGGCGACGACGCCGAGCAGCGCTTCACCCTGGGCCTGCACGACCGGGTGGAGGTGTCGCTGGGCACGGTGTCCTTCGTCGCGCGCTACGTGAAGCCGTCTCCGGTCATCACCGCCGCGTCGCTGAAGGACTCTGACTTCACGTTCTTCAAGATCACCAGCATCTGCATGCTGGCGGGCCTGGCGGTGGTGCTGACGATGGTGCTGACGCCGCGCCCGGAGCTGCCGCAGAGCGCGGACATCTTCGAGTCCCAGCAGCGCGTGGCGAAGTTCCTCATCGCCCCGGAGAAGAGGCTGGAGGCGAAGAAGCTCCAACTGTCCGCGCCGGAAGAGGGCGCCAAGGCGAAGGACGAGGAAGGCAAGTTCGGCAAGGAGGAGGCGAAGCAGCAGGAAGCGGCGCCTTCCAAGCCCGGCACGCCCGTGGTGGACAAGAGCAAGAAGGAGAAGGACCGTCAGGCGGTGGGCAAGGCCGGCCTGCTGGGCGCCTTCAAGGGCATGAAGGGTGGGGCATCGGACGTGTTCGGTCCCGGCGGCTTCGGCACCGGCATCAACGATGCGCTGGGCGGCCTCAAGGGCGGCGCGGCCATGGGTGACGCGCAGGGCGTGGGCGGCGTGGGCTCGCGTGGCACTGGCAAGGGCGGTGGTGGCACCGCGCTGGGCATCGGTGGTCTCGGGACGCAGGGCACCGGCCGTGGCACGGGCGGGTCGGGCGGCATCGACCTGGGCGGCCGTGGCAAGTCCATCACCAAGGTCATCCCCGGCAAGACGACGGTGGTGGGCGGCCTGGACAAGGACGTCATCGCCAAGGTCATCCGGCGGCACCAGGGGGAGATCAAGTACTGCTACGAGTCGGAGCTGAACAAGGATCCGAGCCTCGCCGGCAAGGTGGCGGTGTCCTTCGTCATCGACCCCGCGGGCGCGGTGTCCGACGCGAGTGTCTCCGAGACGACGCTGAACAACGCCGCGGCGGAGCGCTGCATGCTGTCGCGAATCCGCCGCTGGAAGTTCCCGGAGCCCAAGGGCGGCGGCGTGGTGTCGGTGACGTACCCCTGGCTCTTCGCGCCCGCTGGCGCGGGAGGGTGAGCGACGGTAGCGGCCCGTGAAGGACCCAAGTGGCGTGGGCGAAACGGTCCACGCCACTTTCGTTTTCCCCCACTGCCGGTTCCGGGGGGGCGTCATTAACGTCTGCGGCGCTCCCGCGTTGCGCTGGGAGGGCACGTCTGTCGGGAGGACCCGTGAAGAAGTCTCAGTTGATTGCCGCGCTCGCGCTGCTGTCGTCTCCGGTTCTTGCGGCCACACCGCCGGAAGGGGTGGCGTTCGAGCCGCGCCGTGGTTTCTTCACCGAGACGGACATCGGCGTGTTCTTCACCGTGGGCGGGGAGAACGTCTACTCCAACGCCCAGACGTACCTTCAGCTCGGGGTGGGGTACGACCTCACGGAGAAGCTGTCGCTGGGGGCGCACTTCGGGCTCGGCTCGTCCGCGCAGAACTGCTTCGCGGGCTACCTGCCCGGCACGGAGACGTGCGCGCTGTCGGACAACTTCACCATGGCCTTCTTCAACCTGTCGGCGGCCTACCACGTGCGCGTCATGGACCGGCTGTTCCTCACGCCCAAGGTCGTGGCGGGCTACACGCGGCTGGATCCAGCGCCCGTGGACCCCGACGAGGGCGACCCGGGACGCGCCGTCAACGCGCCCAACGCGGGCCTGGGCTTCGGCGTGGAGTACGCCACGGGCATGGACCACTTCTCCGTCGGCGCGGACCTGCTGGCCCGCTACATCATCGGGCCCAACATCACCTCCTTCGCCATCTTCCCGAAGGTGAAGTACACGTTCTGAAGCCCGCATACACGAAGGGCCCGCCCCCAACGCAGTGGGAACGGGCCCTGGGGATGCGGAGCGCCCCGTGAGCGCCCCAGCAGAGCGAAGGCCTACTCGCCTTCGGACGCGCGCTCCTCGCGCTTGCGGTCACGCTCGGCGCGGTAGCGCTCGCCCACCGCCAGCGCCTTCTTGCGCATGCGGATGGACTTGGGCGTCACCTCGACCAGCTCGTCGTCGGCGATCCACTCCAGCGCCTTCTCCAGGCTGATTTCCCGCGGAGTGGTGAGGATGACGTTCTCGTCGCGGCCGGCGGCGCGGATGTTGGTGAGCTTCTTCTCACGGCAGCAGTTCACGTTCAGCTCGGACGCGTGCGAGTGCTCGCCGATGATCATGCCCTCGTACACCGTGGTGCCGGCGCCGATGAAGAGCGAGCCACGCTCCTGGATGCTGAAGAGCGCGTAGGGCACGGTGTCGCCCAGGCGGTCGGAGACGATGGCGCCATTCTGGCGCTTGGGGATGTAGCCGAACCACGGCTCGTAGCCGTCGAACTGGCTGCTCATGATGCCCTCGCCACGGGTGATGGTGAGGAACTCCGAGCGGAAGCCGATGAGGCCACGCGCGGGGATGCGGAACTGGAGCCGGGTACGGCCCGAGCCCAGGGAGCCCATGTCCACCATGCGGCCCTTGCGGGGCCCCAGGCGCTCCGTCACCACGCCCACGCTGTTCTCCGGCACGTCGCAGAAGAGCAGCTCCATGGGCTCGTGGACCTGCCCGTCGATCTCCTTGGTGATCGGCTCCGGGTTGGAGGCCGTCAGCTCGTAGCCCTCGCGGCGCATGTTCTCGATGATGACGGCCAGGGCGAGCTCGCCACGGCCCACCACGCGGAACGCGTCCGGCGTGTCGGTGTCCTCCACGCGGACGCCCACGTTGCGGTAGGCCTCGCGGTAGAGGCGCTCACGCAGGTTGCGGGAGGTGACGAACTTGCCTTCCTTGCCCGCGAGCGGCCCGTCGTTGACCTTGAAGACCATCATCATCGTGGGCTCGTCCACGGCGATGCGGGGCAGGGCCACCGGCTTCTCGGCGTCGGCGATGGTGTCGCCGATGGAGATCTCCTCGATGCCGGCGATGGAGACGATTTCACCCGGACCCGCGTCCGGAATCTCCACGCGCTTCAGGCCGGAGAAGCCGTAGAGCTTGACGATTTTACCCGGCTGCACCTTGCCGCCCTCGCGGCAGACGGAGACAGGCATGTTGGCGGTGATGCGGCCGGACTGCACGCGGCCCACGGCCAGACGGCCGACGTAGTCGTCGTAGTCCAGGTTGGCGACCAGCAGCTGCAGCGACGGCTCGTCCGACTTCGGCGGAGGCGGGATGTGGTTGATGATGGCGTCGTACAGGGGCTCCAGCGTCTTGCCGGGGACCTCCAGCTGCGTGGACGCCTGACCCTGGCGGGCGATGGTGTAGAGGACGGGCATCTCCAACTGCTGCTCGTCCGCGCCCAGGTCGATGTAGAGCGAGTACACCAGGTCCAGCACGTCCTTCGCGCGGGCGTCCTGGCGGTCGATCTTGTTGATGACCAGCACCGTCTTCAGGCCCATGGCCAGGGCCTTGCTGAGCACGAAGCGCGTCTGGGGCAGGGGGCCTTCGGCGGCGTCCACCAGCAGGATGACGCCCTCAACGAGGCGCAGACCACGCTCCACCTCACCACCAAAGTCGGCGTGACCCGGGGTGTCGATGATGTTGATCTGCATTCCCTTGTAATTGACCGCGGTGTTCTTCGCGAGAATGGTGATGCCCTTCTCGCGCTCGAGGTCGTTCGAGTCCATCACCCGTTCGGCGACGTGCTCGTTGCTACGGAAAGTGCCCGCCTGGCGAAGCAGGTGATCGACGAGCGTGGTCTTGCCATGGTCGACGTGAGCGACAATGGCGACGTTACGAATATTTTCGCGAGGAATCATACGAACCGAACTGTGATGGCAGGTGGGGAACGCCCGAGGACGCCGGGGCTTCCGAACCCCACCGGAACCCGGGAGGTCGGCGCTTATATGCCGCGAGTGCGTCCCCTGCAATGCAGCCGGAAGCCCAGCGTCCGTGCGGGCGGGTTTTCACTCCTGTCATCCATGAACAACGCCAGGGGGCCGGCCCCTTCCGGAGGGCTCAGGGGCCAGCGGGAGGGCTCACCACCGGTGTAGGCGTGGGTGAGGGGGCGCCGGTACGCACGTTCAGTCGCTCCCGGAGGAAGCGCTCGACGCGGGCCTCCACCCGCCCGGGGGCTTCGAGTGGGGTGGTGTGGGTGCCTTCGGGGATGAGCTCCAGCTCGGCGCCGGGGATCCGGTCGGCCATTTCCTCGGAGATCCAACCCGGCGTGAACTTGTCCTGGCCGCCCGCCACCACCAGCGTGGGGACGTCCACATGAGGCAGGTGGTCCCACGCGTTGTGCTCCGCCATGGACTCCAGGGTGCGCACGAAGACGACGGGGTCCATCCGGGCCAGGTGGTCGAAGTAGGGGGCCAGGTCGTTGCGGGCGATGCGCTCCCGGTTCATCTCCAGGGTGATGGCCAACTGCACGGCCAGCTCCGTGCGCAGCACCGTGTGGATGATGCGGGCGGACTGCTCGGGGTAGCGCTCCACCACGCGGCGGATGAGCGGGAATGCCCGCTTGAGCGCGGTGGAGTCGTGGAAGGTGTCCAGCGGGTTGCCGTAGCTGCCGCACACCAGGACGAGCCCACACACGCGCTGGGCGTAGCGGCGCTGGAACTCCAGCGCCACCTGGACGCCCATGGAGTGGCCGAAGAGGACGACGCGCTCCATCCCCACGGCGTCGAGCATCCGCCGCAGGTCATCGCAGGTGTACAGCATGCCGATGCGAGAGCGGTCCTCGGGGACGGTGGAGCGGCCGTGGCCCCGGTAGTGCCAGCGCAGCACGCGGTGGTTCCGGACCAGGTAGGGCGCCAGGTACTTCCAGGCGAAGCCGTCACAGCCCAGGCCGTCACAGAAGACCATGCCCGGAAGGCCATCTCCCTGGACCTGGTAATACAACTGCGCGCCATCCGGGACGCGCAGGCGATCCTGGTGGAAGTACCGCGGACCAGGGCTCATGCGTCGCCCATCTCCGACTCGTCCTCGGGCAGGCCCTTGTCCAGGCCGTAGCGCGAGATCTTCAAGATGAGGTTGGAGCGGCTGATGCCCAGCTCTCGCGCCAGCCGGCTCTTGTTGTAGCGCGTGCGCATCAGTCCCTGCTGAATCATCTCCCGCTCCAGGGCCTCCACGGCCTCGTGCAGCTTGCCGTGGGCGCGCGGAGAGATGAAGGGGCCTCCTCCGGGCAACACGGCGTCGCGGATGCGGCTGGAGATGAGCTCGGCGGGGATGGACTCCAAGTCGCCCCCCAGCACGAGCAGGCGTTCGATTTCGTTCTCCAACTCGCGGATGTTCCCCGGCCACGCGTACGCGCCCAGGATGGCCAGGGCCTCCGCGTCCAGCCCCCGCGCGCGCTGGCCCTCGCGGTGGTGTTTGCGCAGGAAGTGGTCGATGAGGACGGGCATGTCGTCGCGCCGCTCCCGCAGGGGCGGCAGCTGCACGCGGATGACGTTGATGCGGTAGTAGAGGTCCTCGCGGAACTCGCCCCGCTTCACCAGCTCGCTCAGGTCCTTGTGGGTGGCGGCGATGACGCGGACGTTGACCTCCTTGAGCTGCGTGCCGCCCACGGGCAGGAAGGTTCCCTCTTGGAGCACGCGCAGGAGCTTCACCTGCAGCGCGGCGGACATGTCGCCCACTTCATCCAGGAAGAACGTGCCGCTGTCGGCGACCTCGAAGAGTCCCTTCTTGTCGCGCAGCGCGCCGGTGAAGGCGCCGCGGGTGTGGCCGAAGAGGGCGCTCTCCAGCAGGTTGTCGTTGAAGGCGGAGCAGTTCTGCACCACGAAGGGCTGCTGCGCGCGCGGGCCGCTGAGGTGGATGGCGCGGGCCACCAGCTCCTTGCCGGTGCCGGACTCGCCATTGATGAGGACGGTGGAGTCGGAGTTGGCCACCTTCTCCATCAACCGGAACACCTCCATCATGGGCCCGGAGCGCCCGATGATCTTCTCGAAGCGGTAGCGGTCGCTCAGCTCACGGGACGACCCGGGCGCGCCGTCCTCCTGCCGGGAGGCCTCCGCCGCTTCGTGGTTGGCGATTTCGTTCGCCGCGCACTCGAGCAGGTCGGACAGCTTGCTCAGCTCGGCGCCGTCCAGGACGGGAACCTGCTCGCTCCTCCCGTCCAGGGTCGCGTGCTGCGGGGCGAACTGGCGCACCTTCGACTTGAGGACGTCCGCTTCGCGCGCGTCAAGAGGCTGGCGGGCGAAGCCCTCGACGAAGAGGAACCCCTCGTATTCGTTGGCGATGTAGAGGGGCGCGCCCACGATGCTGAAGTTGAGGTGGCAGTCGTGGATGAGCGAGCGGCGCACCTTCTTGTTGGCCTTGAACTTCTCGTTCAGTACACGGACGGACTGGCCGCAGCGCCGCAAGCCCTCTTTTGAGGTCAGGGAGGCACGGCAGAAGGCGTTCGGCGGCGGGCTGATTTCCCCGCGCTGCCACTCATGCACCATGCCGTGGCGGTCCGCGAACGCCAGCTCGACCTGCCACCACTTGCGGATGACATCCCTGAGCATGATGATGGTGTGCAGGTTCAGATGCTTCCCGTAGTCCATCCCCACCTCCGTCGCGTCTCCCCACGCTCCGGAGCAGGGGATGCCGGGCCTGGCGGCAGCCAGATTCCCGGCCTCTCATACCTCATGACTGGGCATTAGCCGCACCCCTCACTCCCGTGACTACTTCCCCTTACACCCGCGGTGAATCCGGGCATGGCCACGAGCATGACCACGGCGACGGACATGGCCATGGCCATCATCATCATGGCCATGGGCACGGTCATGGGCACGGTCCCCGGAGGGGCGGACTGGCGGAGGAGCGGAAGAAGGACAAGCGCCGGCTCATCTTCGCCCTGGTGCTGACGGCCACCATCGCGCTGGCGGAGGCGGTGGGCGGCTGGCTGACGAACTCGCTGGCCCTGATGTCCGACGCGGGCCACATGCTGACGGACGTGTCCGCGCTGGCGCTGAGCCTGGTGGCGCTGTGGTTCGCGGGCAAGCCGGCGGACGTGAAGAAGACGTACGGCTACTACCGGATGGAGATCCTCAGCGCGCTGCTCAACGGCGTGCTGCTGATGGGCATCACCGGCTTCATCCTCTATGAGGCCTGGGAGCGGGTGCGCTCGCCGGCGCAAGTGAACATCGGGCCCATGGCCATCGTGGCGTCGGTGGGCCTCTTGGCCAACCTGGGCGCGCTGGGGTTCCTGCACCGCTCCCACTCCATGAACGTGCGCGGGGCCTTCCTGCACGTGCTGGGGGATACGCTGTCGTCGGTGGGCGTGCTCGTGGGCGCGGGCATCATGGCGTACACGGGCTGGTACGTCGTGGACCCCATCATCTCGGTGGTCATCTCCATCGTCATCGTCATCGGCGCGGTGCGGCTGGTGCGCGACGCGGTGGACGTGCTGATGGAGGCGGTTCCGGCGCACGTGGACCTGGCGCAAATCAAGGAGCTGATGCTGCGCGCGCAGGGCGTCACGGCGGTGCATGACCTGCACGTGTGGACCATCTCCAGCGGCGTGTACGCGCTGTCCGCGCACCTGGTGGTGCAGGACCCCATGGTCTGCAACAACGACGAGATTCTCTCCGCGGTGAAGCACGACCTGTTCGACCGCTTCGGAATCGACCACACCACGATTCAAATCGAGAGCGAGACCTACTCCCACCTGGGCGAGGTCCACTGACGGCCCTGGGGCCCGGCCGGGGCCCCCCGTCCGCGTGCCCCAGCGGACGCTCCCAGCAGCTTCGCCTTGCCTCGGGCGGCGCGGGCGGATGATTCTCCGCGCTCCATGAACGTGCTGGACAAGGTGCTGACGTTACGGCCGGGGAACACGGTGGCGCGGGTGGGCGCGGGTTCGCGCGTTCCGCTGCTCAATCCCCGGGAGCTGCTGCGTGCCCTGGCGGAGGCGCCGGTGGCGCTGCCGTGCCTGCCGGTCCAAGCGAAGGGCGCCTTGCCGGGCCTGCTGCGCGCGGCCCGGTCGGAAGACGCCGTGCTGGGGCTGGCCTGCCCACACCCGCTGTCTGACCGGGGGGCGCCCGAGCGCTTCGTCGTGGCCGCGCACCAGGCGGCCGCCGAGGCCGAACACGCGCGGCCCCTGTTCCTCCAGGCCGGGCCCATTCGGGTGGCCCGGGCGGACGCGGACACCCTGGACGCCCTGAAGGACGGCATCTACCGCGTGGTGGACGCCGGCTTCTCGCTGGTGTCGTTGGACCTGTCCCGGCTGGACTCCTATGAGGCCGTGGAGGCCGTGAATGCCCTGGTGGCGCCGGTGACCGAGCGCGAGCTGGCGCTGGAGCTGACGGGACCGGCCGCTTCTGGCGGGTTCGTGGACGCGTACCGGACGCTGCTGGAGGGCCTCAGGCAGTGGAAGGTGCCAGTGGACTTCGTCCGTGTGCCGGAGTCCGCGCTAGGTGAGGGCGAGCCGGACGTGCGGCTGCTGCGGAGCCTGGTGGAACTGGCCGCGGAGTACGACGCCGTGCTGTCGGTGGGTGAGGCGGGCGCGGCGCTGGCCGGCGGGCTGCCCACGTACGTGGCGGCGGGCGTGCGCAAGGTGGACTGCGTGGGCGGCTTCGAGCGGCTCGCGCTGGGGGCGTGGCCCCCGGAAGTCCGCGCCAGCGTGGCGGAGAAGGCCACAGCCGCCGGGCTGCCCGCAGGCCAGCTGCTGAGCGTGCTGGAGGAGCAACTGCCGCCGCTGGACGACGCCGCGCGGGAGAAGCTGGAGGCCCTGTCCTTCATGGAGGCCACCGAGGTACTGGCCGCGCTGGGTGCCACGCGCACGGGGCAGGCGTCACTGCGCTTCCTGGCGGAGAAGCGGGGCGACTGAGGCCGGAGCGGTGTAGAAGGGGCCCATGCGAATCGTCGCAGGCACCGCCAAGGGCCGCGCCCTGGCCGGCCCCAAGTCCTCGTCCCTTCATATCCGTCCCACGGCCGACCGCGTCCGGGAGACGCTCTTCAACGTGCTGGGCCAGTTCCTGGACGGCCAGCGGGTGCTGGACCTCTACGCCGGCACCGGCGCGCTGGGCCTGGAGGCCGTGTCCCGTGGCGCGGGACAGGCGGTGCTGGTGGACCAGGACCGCGAGGCGCTCACCCTCTGCCGTGAGAACGCGCAGGCCGTGGGGCTCGCCGGGCAGGTGGAGGTGCTGGCCGCGCCGGTGGCCCGGGCGCTGGAGACGCTGAAGCGGCGGGGCGACCGCTTCGAGCTCATCTTCGCGGACCCGCCGTACGCCGCGCGCGTGGTGGAGACGGTGCTGGACGGCATCGTGGCCGCCGGGCTGCTGACCCCCTCTGGCATGGTGGTGGTGGAGCACGACAAGCGCGAGGCGGCGCCGGACACACATGCCGGGCTTGACCGGGAAGACCAGCGCCGCTTCGGGGATACGTTGGTGAGCTTCTATCGGGCGCCGTGAGCAGACCTTGACCGGCTCCCGGGGGCATCCGAGACTTCCCGGCACATGCTGGTCGCCATCTATCCTGGTTCTTTTGATCCGCTCACCAACGGGCACCTGAGCCTCATTCAGCGCAGCCTGAAGATGTTCGATCGGCTCATCGTGGCCATCGCGGTGAACCCGAAGAAGACACCGCTCTTCTCCGAAGAGGAGCGGCTCACGTTGATTCGAGAGGCCGTCCAGGACGACCGGGTGGAGGTCGACGCCTTCCACGGTCTGCTGGTGGACTACGTGCGGCGCCGCAACGCGGGCGTCATCGTTCGCGGGCTGCGGGCGGTGTCGGACTTCGAATACGAGTTCCAGCTCGCGAACATGAACCGCAAGCTGGCACCCGACGTGGAGACCGTCTTCATGATGACGGGGGAGGACTACTTCTACATCTCCTCCAACCTCGTCCGGGAGGTGGCCTCCTTCGGTGGGGACGTCACCGGGCTGGTGCCGCCCAACGTGCACGAAGGTTTGAAGGCCAAGTTCGCTGGACGGAAGTAGCAGGCAGTCCCCTTGTCCGGAGTGGGGCTCCGCGTTAGGCAGGGGACATGAAACTCGCTCACCGGCTCCAGGCCATCAAGCCGTCTCCGACGCTCGCTCTCAACTCGCGCGCCAAGGCGCTCGTCGCCAAGGGTGTGGATGTAGTAGTCCTGGCCGCGGGAGAGCCGGACTTCGACACGCCGGATTACGTGAAGCAGGCCGCGGTGGACGCACTGCGAGCGGGCTTCACCAAGTACACCCCGACCAACGGCATCCCGGAGCTGCGCGAGGCCATCTGCGCCAAGCTCGAGCGGGACAACGGCTTGCGCTACACGCCGGACCAGGTGCTCGTCACGTCCGGTGGCAAGCAGGGCCTCTACAACTTCTGCCAGGCGGCGCTGGAGGAGGGGGACGAGGTCATCATCTTCGCGCCCTTCTGGGTCAGCTACCCGGACATGGTGCGGCTGGCGGGTGCCACGCCCGTCATCGTCCCCACGCGCGAGGAGGACGGCTTCGCGCCGGACCCGGACGCCATCCGCCGCGCGCTCACGCCGCGCACGCGCGCCGTCATCATCAACAGCCCAGGCAATCCCACCGGCGCCGTCTATTCGCGCGCGGCGCTGGAGCGCATCGCGGAGGTGCTGCGGCCCCACGACTGCCTCATCGTCACGGACGACATCTACGAGAAGCTGCTCTACACCGACGAACGCCTGGGCATCAGCGACGTAGCGCCGGACCTGGTGCCGCGGCTGGTGGTCGTGAACGGCATGAGCAAGGCGTACTCCATGACGGGCTGGCGCATGGGCTACGTCGCCGGGCCCAAGCCGCTTTTGGCCGGCATGCAGATGGTGCAGGACCAGTCCACGTCCAACGCCTCCTCCATTGGCCAGAAGGCCGCGCTGGCGGCGTTGCAGGGGCCGCCGGACACCATCGCCGCCATGGTGAAGGAGTACCGCGAGCGCCGTGACTTCTTCATCGCGGGACTGAACGCGCTGGATGGCGTGCGCTGCCGGATGCCCGAGGGCGCCTTCTACGCCTTCGCGGACGTGCGGGGCCTGCTGGGCCGGTCGTACAAGGGCAAGCCGGTGACGTCCGCGATGCAGCTGTCGGAAATCCTCCTCGACGACTTCCGCGTCGCCGCCGTGCCCGGCGAGCCGTTCGGCGCGGAGGGCTACGTGCGCATGAGCTTCGTCACCTCGCGCGAGGTGCTGCAGAAGGGCCTTGCCCGGCTGGGTGAGCTGGTCAAGGCCCTGAGCTGACCGCTCAGTCCGTGTAGGCGAAGGCGCGGAACTCGTCGCGGTACTTGCGGTAGACGAGGACAGCGGGGCGGCCGGAGATGTTACCCACGGCCGTCCACACGTCCTTGGGGTTGCGCAGGTCCAAGCCCAGCCGCGCGGGCGCCTTGCCGTACTTCTTCTCCATGGCCTCCAGCGGCATCACTTCGACGTCATAGAGGGTGATGAGGTCCGTGCGCTTCAGTCGCAGCTGCTTCACCCACGCCGACACCAGCTCCTCCGGCGTGGCGTAGCGCTCCGCCTCCAGGCTGAACGGGTAGAGCAGCTCGTTCGAGGCGGTGCGTACGTCCCCCGTCAGCAGGGACTGGAGGAGGAAGCGCGCGTCCGCCTGGATGTCCTTGCGGATCTGCTCCTCGGGCGACAGCGGCGGCGCGTCCGGGATGGCGTCGCGCTTGAAATCGGCAAATCCGGGGGGCAGTTCGACCGGCGGTGCGTCCGCAGGGGGCGGTGTGGGCGCCGCGCGGGGTGACTCGGCGGCGGCTGCCGACTTCGGAGCGGCGGAGGCCCCGGAATTCGGGGCCGCGGCCTCGGCCTTCTTGGCGGCGGTGCGTGCCTTCTTGGCGGGGGCCTCAGAGGGAGCCGGCACAGCGGGCGCTTCAGCGGCCGGTGGCGTCGCGGGCGCCTCGGCCTGCTTGGGCTCCGCCTCGGGCGTGGGCTCCGCGGGCGTGGGG
>NZ_SRLV01000109.1:0-25808 GCF_006518205.1 Myxococcus sp. CA005
GCTTCGAGCGGCGCGGCCTCGGACAACACTTCACCCCCGAGCCCCCCGAGTGGCGGCTCGCCCCCACTGCGCCCGAGGCCTCCGCCCTGGACGCCCGCTGGCGAGAGCGTGGAGAGCCCCTGACGCGGCTCGTCCCCGTCAGCCTCCCCGGCGTGAAGACACGCTTCGACGAGCTGCTGGTGGACGCGGACCCGGAGCGACTCCTCACCCGCGTGAAGGACTTCGCGGCCACGCCCGAAGAAGCCCTGCCCGAGTTCGCGAAGGCCCACGGCCTGCCCGAAGAGCTGCTGCCCAAGCTGCGCGCATTGAAGGCCGGGCCACCGCTGGAGGTGGACGCCAGCTACGTGCGGCCCTTCTATCGCTACGGCGGCGCGCGCCACCGCGGCAGCGTGCCGCCCGAGGCCCGCGCCTACTGCTACCTGGACCGGCGGCTCGTCCCCCGCGGTGACCACCGGCTGCGCGGCCCCTATGACCCGCACCTGGGCGCGGTGAAGCTGCTCTTCAACGTGCGAGAGCTGCCCTTGTCGGCCGCGCTGCTGGAGGACGAAGGCTGCGTGCATGACCACCGCCACGCGCGCTTCGCCCCGCTCTACGTGCCGCAGCGCCTGCGCGACGAGGGCCTGGGCCTCACCCGGTCCGTGAAGACACGGGACGAACTGGGCCCGCTGGTGCCCAACCTCTCTCCCCGGGGCCTGGCATGGGCCGAACGCCTGGGCGGCCCCCTGCCCGCCTTCCAGGCCCTGGTCCGCTTCCTCAATGGGCCGGAAGTCCAAGGCATCTGGGCGCCCGCCTTCGGCGCCTCCCGCGTCGTGCCCGTGCCCCTCGCGGAGGAGTGAGCGCTACAGGGCAGATGGCTCGGGTGCCCGCTTGCTTTCCCCTGCGGCGGGCACGCGCAACCGCTAGTGTCCACCTTCGCTCCGTAGCGCATGCCTCAGGAGGAAGACACACTCATGAAGATTCGAGCCCTGCTCACCGCCGCCGCACTGACCGCCGCCCTCCCCGCACTGGCTCAGGAGGGCGCGGGCACGCCGCCGCCAGCGGACAAGAAGACGCAGCCCAAGGGCCAGACGGCCAAGGCCCAGGTGAAGGACTCCGAGGGCAAGGACGTGGGCGAAATCACCCTCGAGCAGACCAAGCAAGGCGTCCTCATCAAGGGCAAGCTGAGCAACCTGCCGCCGGGCCAGCACGCCTTCCACATCCACGAGGTGGGCAAGTGCGAGGGGCCCGCCTTCACCACGGCGGGCGGCCACTTCAACCCCACCAAGAAGGCCCACGGCCTGCTGGCGCCCAAGGGCAAGCACCAAGGCGACCTGCCCAACCTCTACGTGGCGCAGGACGGCACGGTGCAGTTCGACATCTTTTCGCAGAACGGTCTCACCCTGAAGTCGCTGTTCGACAAGGACGGCTCCGCGGTGGTGGTGCACGCCAAGGAGGACGACTACCACACCGATCCGGCGGGCGACGCGGGCGGCCGCATCGCCTGCGGCGTGGTGGAGAAGACCTAGTCCGCCCCACGCGGGAAGCAACCCGGCCTCTCCCTCGCACTGGGAGAGGCCGCTGTCACACGTAGCCGAAGCGCCGGCGGGCGAACCACTCCGCGCCCAGCAGCGCGATGAGCGCCACCAGGTAGTACCAGCGGTCCCACAGCGGCTGGTCCCTGGCGCGGCCCACCTCCACCACCGGCGGGTCCAGCAGCGGCACATCCGGAAGGCCGTCCTGCGGCAGCGTGTATGACTTGCCGCCCGTCTCCTTCGCAATCTGCGCCATCAACTCCGGCCGCACGGACGCGTCCGACAGCTCGGGCCCCACGGCGCGCACGGCCACCGCGTCCTCGCCCTTGCCCAGGTCCGTCTCGCCCTTCTTCGCGGAGGCCAGCAGCTTGTAGGGCCCGGGCGCGGGGGGCTCGAACTCCAGCCGCACCACGCCGTCCGTCCCCGTGGTGCCCGTCTGCACCGCCACCGGCTTCTGCGTGGCGACGGAGAAGAGCTCCACCCGCACCTGCGCGTCCTGCGCCGGCTGGTAGTCCGCCATCCGCGCCTGCACCACGACGCCCACGGGCCGGCCCGGCTCCACGGACGGCGGGTCCGCCGTCACCTTCAGCGTCGTCAGGTCCGGGTCCCTCACCAGCCACCGCAGCGCATTGCCCCAGAAGCGGTCATACGCGCGGCTGGGCGAGCCGTGCTTGTGCGCCGCGAAGGCCCAGTACCAGGAGGCGTCCGTGGCCATCACCAGCGAGCGGCCCCGGCCGTAGTCCCACACGGCCACCAGCGGCGCGTTCTTCCCGCCCACCGTCAGGTGCGGGTGGTCCAGCAGCACCGTGGCCCCCGGACGCGCCTGCGTCAGGTTGGCGCCAGGGATGGGCGGCAGCTCCGCCCACGCGGCCTCCGTACTGGCGGCGCCCATGCCAATGCCCGTCACCGGGTGGCGCAGCCCCTCGGGCGTCAGGCGCGGCTTGAAGGCGTCCAGGTTGGCGGGGCCCGCGGCCGCCACGGGCAGCGCCTCCATCAGCGTGGGCATGGTGGCGCGGCCTTCGCCCAGCACACTGTCGCCGCCAATCATCACGAAGGCGCCGCCGTTGTGGACGTAGCGCTCCAGGTTGCGCTCGTACTCGGCGATGGAGAGCGACGGGTCCGCGTGCCCGAAGTTCTGGAAGATGACGACGTCGAAGGTGTCCAGCTTCGTGTCGAAAATCTCCTCCATGGGGAACGGGATGAGGGACAGCTCGCGCTGGTCGTTCACCACGCCCGGGTCGTCCGACAGCGTGCGCAGGATGTAGAAGGACACCAGGTCCACGTTGGCGTCCTGGCGCAAGAGGCCACGCAGGTAGCGCTCGTCCCAGGAGGGCCGTCCCACCACCAGCAGCACGCGCACGCGGTCCCGAATCACCTTCAGCGTGAAGGAGCGCGTGTTGTTGTCCGCCACGGCCTCGCCCGGGAAGGTGGGCACCGTCACCGTGTAGACGAAGCGCCCCGTCTGGTCCGGGGTGAAGGTGAAGGCCACGGGCTTCACGTCGTCCGCGGACTCCATCCGCACCACCTTGCTGGCGACCGTCTTGCCTTCCTGACTCAGCACCACGGGGATGTCCTGCCCCGCGAAGCCGCGGCCGTGAATCTCCACCTCCACGGTCAGCGAGTTGCGCACGAAGGCGAAGTCATCCACCTTCAGCCCCTCCACGGCGACGTCCTTCAGCGTCTCCTGCCCCACGGTGAAGGTGGAGACGGGGACGTTCAGGTCCGCCAGCGCCGCGCGCGCCCGGCCCACCACGCCCGCCTTGAGCTCGGTGTTGTCCGCGCCGTCGCTGAACAGCAGCACCCCGGACAGCTTGCGCGAGCCCTGCCCCGCCCCCGCCGCGGCGCGCACCGCCGAGAGCAGGTCCGTGGTGCCCGCGCGCGCGGGCGTCATCAGCGTCTCCGGCGTCGCCGGCGCCAGCTCCGGGTCGAAGCCGTACAGCTCCACCGTGAAGCGGTCCTGCAGCTCCGCCAGGCGCGGCGCGGCCCGTTCCAGGAACGCGGCCACTTCCTCGGAGCGCGAGCGTCCTCCCACCTCCGCGGGGAAGCTCATGGACGCGGAGCGGTCCACCAGCACCGCGACGCGGTTCTTCATGCGCGCCACCTGCAGGTGACGGATGCCGGGCTCCAGCAGGAAGAAGAGCGCGGCCACGCCGGCGCCGACACGCAGGGCCCAGAGCAGGACCCGGCGCCCGCGCGAAGGCTCCCGGCGCACGCCCCAGGCGGCCAGCGCCACGCCCAGCACCAACCCCAGGGCGAGCAGGACCAGCGCCCACGGTGGCAATGGCGAGAGGGTGACGAGCTTCCAGGCGTTGAACGTGGGGGAATTCATCCAGGCTTTCGGCGGAGGGCCGGGGCTTCAGCGCCGCTTGTTGAGGATGAGCGGCAGGTGGACGGCATCGTCCTTGTAGTCCAGGCAGAGGGCATACATGCACACGTTGATGCCCAACCGCACCGCCAGCTCGCGCTGGGGCTCGCCACCCGGCGAGACGTCGAACTCGTAGTCACCCGACTCGTTGCGGCTCCACGCCCCGGCCAGGTCGTTCTGCGAGTACAGCACCGCGGCGCGCTTGCCCAGGTTGCAGCCCATCAACTGGGGCTTGTTGAGCACCCGCCCGGGTGCCGCGTCCAACAGGAAGAAGGACTTGAACACCACGTGCTTCGACGGCACCTCGGCCAGCGGGCTCTGCGGCAGCACCCGCGCCATCTCCCGGCGGAAGGACGCATCGAAGCCGGCCCCGTCGCTGGCATCGTTGGCGTCCGCGAGCATGAAGCCGCCGTACGTCAGGTAGCGGCGCAGGTTGGCCACCTCCGCCTCCTCCAGCGGGGGAAACTCCCCCTCGCCGCCGAAGTAGAGGAACGGGTATTCGAAGAGGTCCGGTGAACTGAGCGGAAACGGGCGCGCGTCCGGCACGACTTCCACGGAGGTGCGGCGCTGCAGCTCCCAGGCGATGCGGCGCAGCCCGGACAGCCGTGTATCCCAGCGGCCCTTGTGACGGGCCACGGCGGGGATGAAGCGGTTCTTCTCACCGAAGGCATGCGCCCGCCGCGCCAGCAGTGGGGCGAGCGCGGCGGTGCCGAGCAGGAGGTTTCGACGGGTCAGACGCCGCGCGGACATAGGGCGTATCTATATACCGTCGACGGGTATGCGCATTCCCCGGTATAGAACGGCGTCATGGCGAAAGGCGGACAGACGCCCCCGGCGCCCGGCTCGGCGGAGGCACATGCCGCCTGGGCCCGGAAGGAGGCGGGCGACGTGGCGGGGGCGCGGCGCGACGCCGAGCGAATCCTCGCGGGCAACCCGTCCGCCGAGGACCGCGCGGAGGCGGAGGAGCTGCTGCGGTGCACCACCACCCCGCGCGCCCTGTACGGCTTCGCCCTGCTCGCCGCCACCGTCTTCGTGCTCCTGCTCGTACTCGCAATCGTCCGATACGCGTAAGCTTCGGCGGACCGCATCAAGGAGAATCTGCCATGGAAGGCCTCCTCCAGGCCCTCGGGGCTTACCAGACGTTCAATCCGACCGGCTGGGTGGCCGTCTACCGGATGCTGCCCATGTGGGCCGGCATCGTGTGCTGTGTCGCTGGCGTGACGTTGCTCGTCGCCGGTGGGGGCAAGCTGTTCCGCGTGCTCGCGGGCCCCATCGGCGCGGTGCTGGGCCTGCTGTGGACGCCCGTGCTCGTCATGAAGCTGGGCCTGCCGGACGTGGCGAAGATGTCCACCATCGCCGCCGCGGTGCTGATGGCGCTGGGCTTCCTGCTCCCCACGGCCATCACCTTCCTGGGCGTGGGCGTGCCGCTGGGCCTCGTGGCCGGGCAGATCGCCGGGCAGCAGGACTTCCTGCTGGGCTTCGCGCCGGGCTTCATCATCGGCGGGCTGGCGGGCGCGATGCTGCAACGCCCGGTGGCCGTGATGGTGGCCTCCGCGGTGGGTGCGTGGATGTTCGTCATCGGCGCGCTCGCGGCGCTCCACCAGGTGGGCGGCGTGGTGCAGGCGGTGGCCAGCAAGCCCTGGGGCGTCATCATCGCCGCGGGCCTCTTCGCCGTGGCCGGCGCGGTGTACCAGCTCGCCGTCCGGCCCTCTCCCGAGGAGGCGGACAAGCTTCGCGCGGAGCGTGAGCGGCTCAAGGTGCGGCAGGCGGAGCAACATGCGCTCGAAAAACGGTGGGGGGTCAAGTAGCCCCCAGAGACTGGTGGCCGTGCTTTACGTCCCCCTGCCCGGGGCGTACATTCCGCCGCCTTTCCCCCCCCGGAAGGATTGATGGGTCAGGCTAGGCGTCAGGAGAAGCAGCACGAGTCCCCCACGGAGTCCGCTCCCCGGCAGGAGCCTCCCGCGAGCACCGCGTGGGTGAAGCCGACGGGACTGACTCGCAAGGGGTGGGCCGTGCTCGTCGGCCTCATCCTCGTCATCCAGTTCCCGCTCATCCACTACGCGCTGCTGCGAGGACAGGCGGAGGTGACGGCGAAGCTGCCCTACACGCAGGACTTCTCCGACCCGGGCGTGGTGGAGCGCGACTTCTTCTCCGCGGGTGGCTACTGGCGCGTGCTGCAGGGCGAGCTGCTCGCCCCCGGCGTGAAGAACAACCCGCTGTGGCTGCAGGCCCCGCTGCCGGATGACGTCGCCGTGGAATTCGACGTTCGCTCGGAGCTGCCCGCCGGTGACATCCGGGTGGAGCTCTTCGGCAACGGCGTGGACCCGGCCTCCGGGTACGTGCTGGTGCAGGGCGGCTGGAACAACTCCATGTCCGTCATCGGCCGGCGCGACATGAACGCGCCCTCCCTGGACGCCCTCCGGCGCCGCGCCGCTCGTGGAGGCAAGGAGAACGTGGACCTGAAGGCCAGCGGCTTCTTCAAGGAGAACACCAAGGTCCGGGTGGAGCTGCGAGGCCAGCCGGTGCAGGTGGGCCGCACGTATCACTGGCGCATCGAGCGCCGGGGCTCGCTGCTGCGCTGGTTCGTCGACGGCGAGCTGATGCTGGAGCTGGACGACCCCTTCCCGCTCAAGGGCCCCGGGCAGGACCGGCTGGGCCTGTCCGGCTTCGAGTCCCAGATTTTCTACGACAACCTGCGGGTGGACACGCCGGACCGGATGCCCTTCACGGCGGCGCCGCGCGCGCCCACGCCGCCCCCCGGGCCCTACGCGGACGACTTCAACCGCGACACGCTGGGTGACGCGTGGAACGCCACCAACCCCTCCGCGGTGAAGCTGGTGGACGGGGCGCTGGTGGTGGAGCTGATGCACAACCGGCCGGTGTGGCTGAAGCAGCCCATCCCCACCAACGCCACCATTGAATTCGACGCCTGGACGGACAACCCGGAGGGCGACATCAAGGTGGAGGTGTGGGGCGACGGGCGCTCGTTCTACGCGGGCGACCTGCGGCTGCAGTACACCGCCACCGGGTACGTCATCATCTTCGGTGGCTGGCGCAACACCCAGTCCGCCATCGCCCGGCAGAACGAGCACGCGAATGACCGGGCGGTGCGCGACGGCGCCGCGGTGGTGCCCGGCAAGCGCCACCACATCAAGATTACCCGCAACGGCGGCACCCTGGCGTGGGAGCTGGATGGCCAGCCCTACCTGACGCTCAAGGACCCCGTCCCGCTGGAGGGCCCACGCAATCAGTACTTCGGCTTCTCCGGTTGGAAGAACCGGGTTCACTTCGACAACTTGAAGATTCAGCCGCTCGGCCCCTAGCGGCGAAGGACAATCAAACGTGCGCAGAGTAGGCATCTTCGGCTGGGGCGTGGTCGCCCCCCGGTCCAGGAACATCGAGGCGTTCGAGCGCAACCTCTCGTCGTCCGAAAGCTGGCTGTCCCCCTTCAACGGCTTCGGCCCCGACAACTTCCTCGTCGGCATGCCGGAGTTCGACCTGGCCGACTACAAGCCGTGGATTGACGCGCGCTTCCCAGGCAGCCGCTTCTCGCAGCTCGAGCGGAAGATGGGTCAGCCGACCCAGTTCGCCATTGGCGCCTTCATCCAGTCCCTGGCGCAGAACCCGGGCCTGGAGCAGGAACTGCAGGCGCTGGGGCCCCGCGCGCACGTCTACGTGGGCACCGGCCTGGGCGACCTGCCCACCATCCGCTCCATCTCCCTGGACCTGTACCGCGCGCAGCGCCGGTGGGACCGCTTCTGGTCCGCGCCGGAGCGCAACGGCGCCCTGCGGAAGTGGCGTGAGACGCAGGAGCCGCTGCCTGGCCTTCCGCCGGAGCCGTCCACGGTGGACGAGGCCACGCGCGACGAGGCCGAGGACGCGTGGTGGCACTTCTGGGCGGGCCGCTCGCCGGAGCTGCGCGAGTACCTGGACGAGCTGCGCGAAATCGAAGCCATTGGCGTGCCCGAGGATGGCGACGTGGAGTCCGCCAAGCTGGCCGTCATCAAGGAGAAGCGCACGCGCAACGCCCGGCTCCAGAAGAAGTGGATGTCGCCGGAGCCGCCGTGGAACGCCGTGTCCTCCAACGTGCTGTGGAACATCCACAACACGCCGGCCTCGCAGATTTCGATGATGGGCCGCATCACCGGCATGACGTTCGCCCCGGTGGCCGCGTGCTCGTCGTTCGGCTACGGCCTGCGGCTGGCCATCAACGCGATTCAACTGGGCCAGGCGAAGGCCGTCGTCATGGGTATGACGGACCCGCCGCCGATGCCGCTCACGGTGGGCGGCTTCTACAACGCCCGCGTCATCTCCGCGGACGCCTCCATCTCCAAGCCCCTCACCGCGCTGCGCGGGACGCACATCGCGGGCGGCTCGGTGGTGTGGGTGCTGGGTGACTTGGAGCACTTCACGGCCAAGGGCTTCAAGCCGCTGGGCATGGAGCCCATCGCGGTGGGCGTCACCGCGGACGCCGACCACATCATCACCCCGTCCAAGGAAGGCCCCACGCTGGCCATCCGCGAGGCCCTGGCCGCGGCCGGCTGCGCCCCGGAGGACATGGGCAGCTGGGACTTGCACGCCACCGCCACCCCGGGTGACTACCTGGAGGTCCAGAACCTGCGCGACGTGCTGCCCGAGCAGGTGCTGATTACGGCGCGCAAGGGCACCTTCGGCCACGGCATGTCCGCCGGCGGCGGCTGGGAGCTGACGGCGCAGTACCTGGGCTACGGCCAGGGCAAGGTGTTCCCCACGCCGCTGAAGGAAGCGGAGCTCAACAAGCAGATTTCCCGCGTGCACGGCCGCTTCGTCTTCGACGAAGCCGTCGAGGCGCCCGCGGGCTGCGCGGGCAAGCTGTCCATGGGCGTGGGCGGCATCAACGCCTGCGTCATCTCCCGCCCCTGGTCGAAGTAGGGGCGGGGTCCGCCGCGGGACTCAGGGGTGTGCGGCCAGCGCGTCCGCGTCGAAGCGCGCGGCCGCCTCCGGGTCACTGCGGCGGAGAATCTCCAGCTCGATTTCCAGGTCCCGGAAGTAGTTCTGCCGGGTGGGCAGGACGCCGCTGGCCTGGCTGTCGTGGACGGCCTGGGCGTAGTCCTCGTCCGTCTTGATTTCCTTGTCCACGTAACCGACGCCAATGGACTGGGTGATGCGGTCTCCGCGCATCACCCGCAGGGCCGTGCCGCCGCCGGTGAGCACGATGCCCTGCACCAGGAAGCGAGACGCCGTGCCCGGCCCCAGGCTGCCGCCGCCGGAGTCCAGCCACTCCGTCTCCAGGACGTAGCGGCCCGGCATCTCCTTCCAGGAGTAGCCGTGGCCCCGCAGCACCTCCTGGACGTGGGGCCATAGCTGCGCCAGCTCCTGGCGGTAGACGTGGCTGGCCGCCTTGTCGCGCACGTAGTTCTTGCGCATCGAGCTGGAACAACCCGTGAGCGTCAGCAGCGTGGCGACGACGAGACAGACTCCCGCGAGGCGGGTGGAGCTGTGCATGGGGGGCTCCTGAAGGTGCGAGGAGAACGGCCGGGCGCCCCCCAGCATATCGCCAGTGCCCGGCCGGCTGACTCGCCCCCTCCCCCGCCGTCAGGCCTTGGGACTGGCCACCAGGTCGAAGTCCGGGATTTGTTCACGCATGAAGTCACGCATCCGGTTGATGAGGGCCGCCTCGATTTGCCGGGCCCGCTCCCGGCTGACGCCGTACTTGTCGCCGATGTCCTGGAGCGTCAGGGGCTCGTCGGAGACGAGGCGGCTCTCGAAGATGAAGCGCTCCTTGCCCTCCAGCGTCCGGGCGAACTCGGACAGCTTCTCCCGGAAGAGGGCCTTGAGCTGCTCGGCGCCCAGGCGCTCGTCCGCTGGCATCGAGTTGGACGGCAGGTAGCGGTCCGCACGGGTGGTCCGCGAGTCGTCGTCATTGCCCAGGGGCGCGTCGATGGACATCTCGTCGTGCCCCAGCCGCTGGTCCATCTCCACCACGTCCTGCTCGGTGACGTTCAACCGCTCGGCGAGCAGCTTGGGACTGGCCTCGAAGCCCTGGGCGATGAGCTTTTCCTGCTCCTGGCGCAGCTTGAAGAAGAGCTTCCGCTGGGCCTCGGTGGTCCCCAGCTTCACCATCTTCCAGTTGTCCATGATGTAGCGGAGGATGTACGCGCGAATCCACCAGGCGGCGTAGCTGCTCAGCTTCACGCCGCGCTCGGGGTCGTACTTCTTCACCGCCTGCATCAGTCCGATGTTGCCCTCCTGGACCAGGTCCAGCAGGGACAACGGGTTGCGGTGGTACTCGTGGGCCAGCTTGACGACCAGGCGCAGGTTGGACGCCACCAGCCGGTAGGCGGCGTTCACATCCCCGGATTCCTTGTAGTGCCGGGCCAGTTGGAGCTCTTCCTCCCGCGTCAGGAGCGGATGGCGCTGCACCTCGGCCATGTAGGCCTGGAGAGGGTCCCTGGGCGTGAGCCCCGTCTCCGCAGAGCGGACGAGCGCTCGGGGGGGCACCACGGGGGTGTCCAGCTCGGCCTCCGGTTCGACCTCCGCCAGCTCCGCCGCGTCCGGCTCCAGTGAATCCGGGTCGGTTTGAGCCTCGACCTCCACCCCCTCCACCTCGGCGTCCACGACGTCGCCAGCCCCGGGCGAGGCCGGCCGCTTCACGCGGGGTCGGGGGGACGTACCTTTGGTTCTTTTCCTCCCATTCGCCATGGGGGCTCCATACAGCAAAGTGCCGCGATTGTTGCCACAGGGTAATGCAGGGGCTATGCCCATGCCTGATGAGCGACATCCAAGAGCCAAACGCGCCGGGGAGTCCGGCGCCTGACGAAGCCCCGACACGTCCCGCCGAGTACATCGCGGACATCGGCTTCGACGACATGAACCTGTCAGAGCCCATCCGCCTCGCCCTGGCGGAGCGCGGTTATACCAACCCCACCCCTGTCCAGGCCCGCGCCTTCCGGCCCGCCATCGAGGGAAAAGACCTCATCGTTCGCAGCAAGACGGGCACCGGCAAGACGGCCGCGTTCGGCCTGCCCCTGCTCGAAAAGATTCCCGCCGACGAGCGCCGCGTCCGAGCGCTCATCCTCTGCCCCACCCGCGAGCTGGCCCTTCAGGTGGCGGACGAGCTGAAGATGCTCGCCAAGCACAAGGGCCTGAAAATCGCGGCCATCTACGGCGGCGCCTCCATGAAGCAGCAGGAGGACGCGCTGGAGGAAGGCACCCCCATCATCGTCGGCACGCCGGGACGCGTGTTCGACCACATCAACCGCGGCAACCTGAAGCTCGACGCGTGTGACCACGCCGTCCTGGATGAAGCGGATGAGATGCTGAACCAGGGCTTCTACGAGGAAGTCACGCGCATCCTCGACCGCCTTCCCAAGACGCGCCAGGTGCTGCTCTTCAGCGCCACCGTCCCCACGGACATCCAGAACCTCATCGCGCGCTACACGACGAACGCGGAGACGCTGCTGCTGTCGGGCGACGTCTTCACGGTGGAGCACATCCACCACATCCGCTACGACGTGTCGGACGCCTTCCCCAAGCCGCGCAACCTCATCTACGTGCTGGAGAAGGAGGAGCCGCAGAACGCCATCATCTTCTGCAACACGCGGGATGACACGGCCCTGGTGACGGCGGTGCTCAACCGCAACGGCTTCGACGCGGAGCTGCTCAATGGCGACCTGCCGCAGAAGGAGCGCGAGCGGGTCATGGGCAAGGTGAAGCGCGGCGAGGTGGCCTTCATGGTCGCCACGGACATCGCGGCGCGCGGCATCGACATCTCCGGCCTGGAGTACGTCATCAACTACTCGCTGCCGGAGGACCCGGCGGTGTACCTGCACCGCGTGGGCCGCACCGGCCGCATCGGCAACAAGGGCACCGCCATCAACCTCTTCTCCGGGCGCGAGCTGGCCACGTACACCTCGCTGGAGAAGAAGTACGGCATCAAGTTCGACAAGCGTGAGATGCCGGCCCCGGAAGAGGCCATGCGCCTGTGGACGGAGCGCCACGTGCGCGAAATCCAGGAGGCCGCGGGCGGCTCCGTCTTCGAGGGCTTCCTGCCGCTGGCCGCGCAGCTCAAGCCCCGCGCGGACGCCGACGACCTCATCGCCTTCCTGCTGAAGTACTTCTTCAGCCACCTGCGCATGGAGAAGGCCGCCGCGGCGATGGCGGCGGAAGGGCGTGAGCCTCCGCAAGAGCGCAAGTTCGAGAGCCGCGAGGGCGGCCGGCGCGAGCGCGGCGAGCGGAAGGAGCGTGGCGAGCGCCGAGACCGTGAGCGCGACGACCGGCGCGAGAAGCGCGGCGAGTCCTCCGAGCGCGAGCGCGAGCGCCGGCCCCGCCGTGACGACGCGCGGCGCGAGCGCGGCGCTGAGAGTGGCCGCGGCGCGGCGGCGCTGGAGGCCGGTCCGGGCGAGGCGAAGCTGTGGGTGAACCTGGGGACCGCGGATGGCCTGGGGCCGGGCAGCATCGCCACGGCGCTGGAAGACGCGGGCGCCCCGGTGGGCAAGGTCGTGCGCGCCGAGCTGCGCCCCACCTTCGCCTATGTCTTCGTGGCGGAGGAGGACGCCGCCGCCTTCGAGACCATCAACGGCAAGCAGCACGGCGCCAAGACGCTGCGCGTGGAGAAGAGCAAGCCGCGCACGGAGCGTGACGCCACGCCCCGCCCGCCCCCGTCCCCGGACGCGGGCCCCGGCGAGGCGAAGCTGTGGATCAACCTGGGCATGGACGACGGCATGGACGAGGCGAAGCTGCCCGCCGCGCTGGAGGCCGCGGGCGCTCCGGCCGGCAAGGTGCTGCGCACCCTGCTGCGCCCCACCTACGGCTACGCCTACGTGGCCGAGGAGGACGCGCCCGGCTTCGAGGCCGTCAACGGCAAGCCCCACGGCGAGAAGGCGCTGAAGGTGGAGCGTCACCGTCCGCGGGGCGCACGCCCGGAGCGCCGTCCCCGCACGGAGGCCCTGCCGGAGGTTCCCGGCCAGACGCGCCTGTGGGTGGGTCTGGGCAAGCAGGACGGGCTGGACGAGGCGGGCGTCGCCGCCGCGCTGGAGGCCGCGGGCGCTCCGGCCGGCAAGGTGCTGCGCACGGACCTGCGCCCCACCTACGCCTATGTCTTCGTCGCCGACGAGGACGTGGCGGCCTTCGAAGCCACGCACGGCAAGCCCCACGGCGAGCGCACGCTCAAGGTGGAGCAGGCCAAGCGGAAGTAGTCCCTCAGGTGCCGCCAGTCCCTGGACTGGCGGCCTTCCTGCGCCGCTCGCGGTGGTAATGGGCGGCGCACAGGCCCCGGGCGAGCACTGGCTTCTCACAGCCGGGCTCGCCGCAGCGGGCAGGCTCCGGCCGGACGGCCTGGATGTCCTCCGTTGCCCGCGTGGGCTCGTTGAACATCACCTCCGCCACCGACAGCAACCGGTCCACGTCCACGCGAGCCAGGCCGCGCCCCCGGACGAAGGCCTCCAGCCGGTGGACACCCGCGTCCTGCGTGTCCTCCAGCCGCAAGAGTTCCCACAGTGGGAGCTGGAGCGCGGCGGCCACCTGGAGCAGCGTCTCGTAGCTGGGGCTGCGCTCGCCTCGCTCCAGCAGGGACGCGAAGGACACGGAGATGCCGCAGCGGGCGGCGAAGTCCTCCTGGGTGAGTCCCCGCCGCTCCCGCAGTGTCCGGATGCGCCGGGCCAGTCCCTGGAGGTGTCCACTCACGGTGGAAGCGTCCGGCGGATCGGGCGGCATGGCAGTTTCCTATGGTAGCGCACCCCTTCTGTTAAGGTCTCGCGCGCCGCCATCCAGGAGCTTGCCGACACATGAGCGCCGTCGAGGGTACCAACTACTACTTCCGCAAAGCCGCGCGGATCATGGACGTAGGCACCCCCATCGAAACGCTGCTCGCCACGCCCCTTCGCGAGGTGAAGGTCCAGGTCTCCATCGAGATGGACTCCGGAGAGATTCGCACCTTCCTCGGCTACCGGATTCAGCACGACAACAGCCGTGGCCCCATGAAGGGCGGCCTGCGCTACCACCCGATGCTGGACCAGGACGAGTGCGCGTCGCTCGCCTCGCTGATGACGTGGAAGACGGCCGTCGTGAATGTCCCCTATGGCGGCGCCAAGGGCGGCATCGCCTGCGACCCGTCCCAGCTGAGCATCAAGGAGCTGGAGCGCCTCACCCGGAAGTACGTGGACCAGGTGCAGGACGTCATCGGCCCCACGCGCGACATCCCGGCCCCCGACGTCAACACCAACCCCCAGGTGATGGCGTGGATCATGGACCAGTATTCGCGCTACCACGGCCACTCTCCCGCGGTGGTGACGGGCAAGCCGCTGGAGCTCTACGGCTCCAAGGGCCGCGAGGCCGCCACCGGCCGCGGGCTGCTCTACGTGGCGCGTGAAATCCTGCGCGACCTGGGCCTGCCGGTGAAGGGCACGCGCTTCGCGCTCCAAGGCTTCGGCAACGTGGGCGGCCACACCGCGCAGCTCCTCTGGGAGGACGGCGGCGTGGTGGTGGCCGTGGCGGACGCGCTGGGCGGCGTTCGCAACCCGCAGGGCCTGGACATCCCCTCCCTCTTCGAGCACGTGAAGCGCACCGGCACGGTGACGGGCTTCAGCGGGGGCGCTTCGTGCAGCAACGATGACGTGCTGGGCGCGGACTGTGAGGTCCTCATCCCCGCGGCGCTGGGCCACGTGCTCACCCGGGAGAATGCCCACGCGGTGCGCGCCAAGCTCATCATCGAAGGCGCCAACGGCCCCACCCAGCCGGAGGCCGACGAAATCTTCGAGAAGCGCGGCATCTTCGTGGTGCCAGACGTGCTCGCCAGCGCAGGCGGCGTGACGGTGAGCTACTTCGAGTGGGTGCAGAACCTCCAGCACCTGTCGTGGGAGGAGGACCGCGTCAACGCGGAGCTGGAGAAGTCCATGAAGGAGGCCTACGAGCGCGTGGCGCAGGTGGCGCGCTCCCGGAAGGTCTCCATGCGGACGGCCGCGTACATCCTGGCGATTGGCCGGGTGGGCAAGGCCACCGTGCTGCGCGGCATCTGACGCGGCCCGCCGTGTCACGCGCTGGACGTAGCGCGGCGCGGCAGGCAGCCGGCGGAGCACGCTCCTTCCTCGTGTCTCTTCCGCCCGGGGCGCGCTTCCGATAGAGGCGCGCACATGGTCACCCTCGAGGACATCCAGGCCGCGCGCGAGCGCCTTCGCTCGGCCATCCGCCCCACGCCGTGCCCGCAGTCGGACTACTACACGGAGCGGACGGAGTGCGCCGCGGTGTTCTTCAAGCTGGAGAACCTCCAGCGCACCGGGGCCTTCAAGGAGCGCGGCGCCCTCAACAAGCTGCTGACGCTGACCGAGGACGAGCGGCGCCGGGGCGTCATCGCCGCGTCCGCCGGAAACCACGCGCAGGGTGTCGCGTACCACGCGCGTCGGCTGGGCGTGAGTGCCACCATCGTCATGCCGGAGCGCACCCCGCTCATCAAGGTGTCGCGCACGCGGGATGACTACGGCGCGCGCGTGGTGCTCAAGGGCACCAACTACGACGAGGCCTACGCGGAGGCGCTGCGCATCCAGAAGGCGGAGGACCGCGTCTTCATCCACCCCTTCAATGACGCGCACGTCATCGCCGGCCAGGGCACCATCGGCCTGGAGCTGCTGGAGCAGTGCCCCGACCTGGAGGTGGTGCTCGTCCCCATTGGCGGCGGCGGGCTCATCTCCGGCATCGCGTGCGCGCTGAAGGAGACGCGGCCCGACATCCGCGTGGTGGGCGTGCAGGCGGAGACCATCGCCAGCATGAAGGCGTCGGTGGAGGCGGGCGAGCGCGTGCTGCTGGCCGCCGCGGGCACCACCATCGCGGACGGCATCGCCGTCAAGCGCGTGGGCGACCTCACCTTCCCCATGGTGCAGAAGTACGTGGACGAGGTGGTGGCCGTGGACGAGGAGGAAATCGCCGCCGCCATCCTCACCCTCCTGGAGCAGGAGAAGAGCGTGGTGGAGGGCGCCGGCGCGGTGGGCCTGGCGGCGCTGCTCAGCGGTGACGTTCCCGCCGCGAGGGGCCGGCGCACCGCCATCATCTTGAGCGGTGGCAACATCGACATGAACGTCATCAGCCGCATCATCGAGCGCGGTCTGGTGAAGGCTGGCCGCTTGGTGCAGTTGGAGGTCCGGCTGCCGGACCGGCCCGGAATGCTGGCGAAGCTCACCACGCAGGTGGCCGACCTGCGCGCCAATGTCGTGGAGATCCACCACGAGCGCGCCTTCTCCAAGGCGGGCCTGGGCGAGGCCATGGTGGAGGTGACGCTGGAGACCACCGGGCCCGCGCAAATCGAGGAGCTGGAGCGCGCGCTCCACCGGCTGGGCTGGCAGGTGGCCCGCAAGTAGCGCCCCATGCGGGGGCAGGGCCTTGCGCCCGTGCGCCCGTGTCCGGCGATACTCAGGGCATGAGCCCCGCCGCCCTGCTCTCCGCCCTGCTACTGACCGCCGCCCCTTCTTCTCCCGGACAGAAGGCGAAGTCGCTCGCCGCCAGCCGCGCGTGGGAGGAGCTCTATCTGGCCTTCTCGGCCGGAGAGGCATCGGACGTGCCCACCCCGCAGCGGGGCACCGTCGCCACGGCGCTCCAGAAGGGCTGCGAGGCGCTGAAGGACGAGGACCCGGTGATGGCGTACTCACTGGGCGAGCGGGCCACCGTGTACGAGGAGTCCGCGGGCGCGCTGCGGTGCCTGGCCCGGGCCGCGCGGAAGACGGACCAGCGGGCCACCGCGGAAGCCGCCCTGCGCAAGGGGCTGGCCCAGTACCCCAAGGACGGCGCCTTCGGCCTGGAGTTGGGGCGGCTGCTGATGGAGGAACAGGACGCGGCGGGCGCCGTGGCGGCGCTGGAGAAGGTGCCGGCGAAGTCGAAGGAGGCCGCGGAAGCGAAGCGGCTGCTCGTGCAGGCCCGCGCCAAGACGACGGAGGAGACCGCCGCGCGGCGGGAGGCGGAGCGCCTGGAGCTGCGGATGAATGGCGCCACGAGCGGGCGGCCTACCGTCATGGTCGAAACCCAGCCCACGGTGGCCGGCCAGGGCCGGGGCTCCACGCGCTCGGCCAGCCTCAACTACGAGTCGGGCACCGGCGCGGACGGCATGCGGACGCGCTCCAACAGCCGCTTCGTCATCCGGTACTTCAACAACGATCGCGACTTCGGCCAACGCGCGGAGTACGAGGGCCGCATCGTCGCCGCGCTGGACGAGGCCTACGACTTCACCCGCAGCATGCTGGGCGAGGTGCGCCACGCGCCGGTGGACATCATCCTGTACACCCTCGCGGAGTTCCAGACGCACTTCGGCGCGGCGCGGGCGCGAACAGTCGCCGGGCTCTACTCCGACAACGCCATCCGCATCAACGACGCCGCGGAGCTCACGCCGCAGACCAAGGCCACCCTGGTCCACGAGTACGTCCACGCCGCGCTGGATGAGCTCTGTGGCGGCTACGGGAACAACCTCCCCGTCTGGCTCAACGAGGGCCTGGCCGAGTACGTCGAGTGGCGCTACATGGGCGGCGAGGACCCCGAGCGGTCGGTCCGGAACTACATGGCCCGGGCCGCCAAGGCGAACTCCCTGCCCAAGCTGGCGCAGATGGAGGGCTCGTCCCTCATCATGCAGCGCAACCCGACCGTCGCCTATGCCACCTCCGCCGTGGCGGTCCGCGAGTTGGTGAAGCGGGGCGGTACGGGCCGGTTCCTCACGATGGTCCGTGAGGTGGGACAGGGAAGACCCATCGACGAGGCCCTGACGGAGCACTACGGCAAGACGCGGGCGAGCCTCGACGAGGACGTCCGGGCCGCTCTCCAGTAGGGGAGGCTGCCAGCCGGGCCCGGGCCAATTGGTTTACCCGTTCCCGGGAGTCCCCTAGACTCGCAGCCCCCTCTATTTACGCTGCGACAGAAGCTCGGCTGTACGCTGTCCGCAGCAAGGTGACGGATGTCGGACACGCGCGCAGCGATGAGAGAATTCCGCTTTCTCGACGAGAAGCGGAAGCTGGGAAGCCTGTCTCCGGTGGAGGAGGCTCGCTGGAACGAGCTGCGCGCACAGCTGGGCGTGGATGACGCGCCAGCCGCGGACGCCGCCGCCTGGCAGCAGCAGGCCGCGCCCCAGGGCTACTACGCCGACGATGGCCAGTGGTACCCCTACCCCGCCGGCTACGAGCAGCAACCCCAGGGCTACTACGCCGACGATGGCCAGTGGTACCCCTACCCCGCCGGCTACGAGCAGCAACCCCAGGGCTACTACGCCGCTGACGGCCAGTGGTACCCCTACCCCGCCGGCTACGACCCGAACCAGGGGTACGATCCGAACGCGCAGGCTTACGCACAGCAGGGCTACGACCCGAACGCTCAGGCCTACGCACATCAAGGCTACGACCCGAACGCTCAGGCCTACGCGCAGCAGGGTTACGACCCGAACGCTCAGGCCTACGCACAGCAAGGCTACGACCCGAACGCCCAGGCCTATTCGCAGCATGCGTATGACCCGAATGCGCAGGCTTACGCGCAGCAGGCGCATGACCCGAATGCGGGCTACGCTCAGGGCACTGCCGAAGCATGGCAGGCGGATCCGCAGGCCTATGCCGCGCAGTCCGCGCAGCAGCAGTCCTACCCCACCGCTCCGGCACACCAGCCGGCTGTCGAGCCGGACAACCTCAGCCTTTCGGACGACATCGACATTCCCGCGCTGAGCGAGCCCGCGCCGTGGATGACGCCGGGCGCCGGTGGACAGGCTCAGAATGCACTGAGCGCGGAGCAAGAACCCGACATCGAGGCGATGTCCGCCGACGAGGAACCGGCCGCGGCGGATGACCCGTCTGCGTCGTTCGCGGACGTCACCGCGGACCTCCAGCAGGATGCGCAGCCCGTATTCGAGGAGGCGCAGCCGGAAGCCCTGAGCGTTGCGGAGGATGACTTCTCCGAAGTGGGGTCGGACACCCCAGCGGTGGCCGCCAGCGCCGAACCCGAGACCTCGCTGGAGGCATCGTTCGCCGACCTGTCGATGGAGGTCGAGTCGGCACCGGATGCGCCGGTGGCGCCCACGGGCGATGCCCTGGCCTCGACGGAAGTGGAGGTCCCCTCCTCCGAGGTCGAGTTGCTGGACGGCACCGCCGACAGCGAACCTGTCCTTGCCCACGAGCAGTCTCCCGCCCCAATCGATGATGCGTGGGCCTCCGCGCCGCTCGCCGTCGAGACGGAGCACATGGACGTCGCCGATGCGGGCGACATCATCGACGTTGCCGCCATGGCGGAGCCGGAGGCGGCCTCGCAGGCTGCGGATTCCGAAATCGCGCTCGATTCCTCCGAAATGGTCGAAGCGTCGGCTGCGGACTCCGCGGATACGACGGATGCGTGGGACGCGGGTGCGACGACCGACGTGACGGCTGATGCCATGGCGACGGCCGACCACGGCGCGACAGATTTCATCGCGGCCAGCGCGGGCGATACGTACGAGGCACAGCCCGCCGAGATTGCACTCGACACCGCGGATGAGGCTTCGGCCGAAGCCGAGCCCACCGAGATTGCGCTCGATGCAGCCGACGTGAGCGATGCGGCGGTTGAGCACGCCTCGGAGATGGCGTTCGACGCATCTGCCGGGACCGAGACGGGCGCCAATTACTCGCCCGCTGAAATCGCGCTCGACGCGTCCGATGTCGCCGTGGCGGAGGCCTATCCCGAGACGGCCCTCACGGCGTCTGACGCCAGCGATGCCGCGACGGCGGAAGCCTACCCCGCGGCAGACTTCGCGACGGCGGAGGCCTATCCCACGACGGAGTTCGCGACGGCGGAGGCCTACCCTGAGGCAGACTTCGCGACGGCCGATGTCAGCGATGCCTCGACGGCGGAGGCTTATCCCGAGGTGGCGCTGACTGCCTCCGAGGCAAGTGATACGACCGCAGCCGCTCCCGAGTTGGCGCTCTCGGCTTCGGATGTCATCGAAACGTCTGCTCCCGAGCCGGAGCTGGCCGCCGCGGATGCCAGCAGCGAAGTCGTCGCCGAGGCTTCCCCCTACGGCAGCGCAGCAGCCTCGTTCGAAGAGCCCTTCGCCGAGACTGCCTTCAGCGAAGGCGATGCAACCGCCGCTGGTGAAACGTACGCCGAAGCGGTGCTCGACGCCGCAGAGGTCAGCGACACGGCTGTGAGCGAGCACGCTTTCGCGACGTCCGAAACGAGCGAGTCGGCCACTGCCGAGGCGTATCCGGAAGTGGCGCTCGACACCGCCGATGTCAGTGATGCGGCCACGATGGAGTTGGACTCGGTGGAGACCGCTGCCGAAGCCACCTCCGACACGGCGCTCGCATCCAGCGCATGGGGCAGCACGGACGCGGCCGAGGAGTTTGCCACCACGGAGTATGCGGCCTCCGACGTCAGCGAATTGGCTGCCATCGAGACTGCGCCCGAGACGGCTCACAGCACCTACGACCACTCGAGTGAGGCCTTCGATGGGAAGGAGGTCGTCCTCGACGCGACCGAGATGAGCGAGCCCGAAATCGCTCTCGATACGTCCGACGTCGCCGAATCGCCTTCCGCCCAGTCGCCCTCCGAAATCACGCTCGACGCCACAGACGTCGCCGAGTCCGCCCCGATTGAGCCGGCCGCGGAGATTTCCCTGGAGGCCTCCGACGTCGCCGAGCCGCAGTCGGCTGAAATCGCCCTCGATGGCTCGGAGGTGAGCGAAGAGTCTCCCGCGCAGCAGGGAAGCGTCCCCACGCTGGAGCTCAACGCGGCCGAGGTGTCGTCCGACGAGCCCTCGCTCGATGTCATCGATGTCGAGTCCGCGCCCGGACACGCCGGGGACGAGGCATCGTTCCAGGCCGCTGACGGCGGGAGCGAGCAGCCCACGCTCGAGGTTATCGAAGTCGGTACGGAGGCCACCGCTTCGGAAGTGGACTTCCCGCCGGAGGCTGCGCCCTTCGCGTCGTCGGATGTCCCGTCGCTCGAGATCCGGCCGGTCCAGGTGGGTCCGGACCTCCACGCGGAAACGATCGAGGTGGCGGGAGATCCGCCGCAGTCGTCCGCGCGCACGCCTTCCGCCGAGGAGATGTTCGACCTGAGCGGGAACCCCGAAGAGGCCGTGCCTCTCGCCGCGGCGAACGAGTTCCTGGCCCACGGACACTTCGCGCCGACCGATGAGCGCAGTGTGGCGATGGCGGAGGGTGACGCGGGCGCCATCGAGCTGCAGCCTGAATGGGCTTCCACTTCCGAGCAGCCCGCTGCGGAAGCGGCTCAGACGGAATGGGCCACTTCCGGTGAGCAGGCCGCTGCCAGCGATGCGTATGCAGGCTGGGAGGATCCTGTTTCGGAAACCGTCGAACTCCAGGCGGAGTGGGCGGAGCCTGTCACCGCTTCCGAGTGGACGACCTCCGAACAAACGGCGGCTGCCACGGGCCACGCGGAGTGGGCGGCTTCCGATACAGGCATCGCCTCCGAGGCTGGCCAGGCCGAGTGGGCCGACTCCACCACCGAGCTCCAGCCCGAATGGGTTGCGGCCGAAGGCGCGGCAGCCCCTGAAGCCCAACCCGAGTGGGCCACCTCCGCGGAGCAGGCGCACACCGAGGCGCAGGCGCAGTGGACCGAGACCGCCGCGCAAGCTGCCCTCGGCAGCGAGCAGACAGAATGGGCTGCGAACACGCCCGAGGCAGCCCAGGCCGACTGGGCTTCGTCCTCCACCGAGACCGCGCCCGGCGAAATCCAAGCGGAGTGGGCTGAGCCGATCGCCGAGGACGGCCAGGCCCAGTGGGCCACGGCTGAAGCGCCCCCAAGCGACGGCTGGAACACGGCGTCGACTGAAGCAGCGCCCGTGGAAGTCCAGGCCGAGTGGGCCGAGTCTTCTGAGGCCTCGCCCACTGAGGTTCAGGCCGATGGGTCGACCCCTACGCTCGACGCAGCGCCGGTGGAAGTGCAAGCCGAGTGGGACGACCCCGCCCAGCAGGATGGAGCTACCCTGACGGCTGAACCTGCGGCGACGGAGGCCCAGGCCGAATGGGCTGCGCCAGAAATCGCTGACGCCACTACGGATGCCCAGGCAGGTTGGACGACGCCGGGCGCCGACACCGCTCAGTCGGAATGGACTGCCTCTTCTGAAAACGGGTGGGCGACCGCCGAGGAAGTTCAGACCGAATGGACTGCGCCTGCGACCGAAACCGCCGCGCAGCCCGAGTGGGCTACGACGCCTGCGGCTGAAGCAGCACGAACCGACTGGGCCGCTCCCGGTACCGAAAACGCCGGGCAGCCCGAGTGGGCCACGCCTGCGACCGAAGCCGTGCCCGGCGAAGGTGCTCAGCCTGAGTGGGCTTCGCCTGCGACCGAGGAAGTCCAGGCCGAGTGGGCCACGCCTGCGGCCGAAGCCGCCGCATCGTCGGAGTGGGCTTCGCCTGCGGCCGAGGGCGCCCAAGCCGAGTGGGCCACGCCTGCCACCGAAACCGCCGCATCGTCGGAGTGGGCTTCGCCTGCGACCGAGGAAGTCCAGGCCGAGTGGGCCACGCCTGCGGCCGAAACCGCCGCATCGTCGGAGTGGGCTTCGCCTGCAGTTGAAGAGGTTCAGGGCGAGTGGGCCACGCCTGCCACCGAAGCCGCCGCATCGTCGCAGTGGGCTTCGCCTGCGGCAGAAGGCGCCCAGTCCGAGTGGGCTACGCCCGCGACCGAGGCCGCGCAGGCCGGCTGGGCCGCAGCGCCCGTGGAAGCCGCGCAGCCGGAGTGGGCTTCGCCTGCGGCAGAAGAGGCTCAGGGCGAATGGGCTTCGCCTGCGACGGAAGAGGCGCAAGGCGAGTGGGCGAATCCTGCTGCCGAGGAAGCTCAGGCCGAATGGGTAACGCCCGCGGAAGGCGCTGCGCCAGCACCGGAGTGGGCTTCGCCTGCGACCGAGGAAGTCCAGGCCGAGTGGGCCACGCCCGAGGAAGGCACTGCTCCAGCACCGGAGTGGGCTTCGCCCGCGACGGAGGATGTCCAGGCCGAGTGGGCGACCGATGCCGCTGCACCGGCGTCGGAATGGGCTTCGCCTGCGACCGAGGAAGTCCAGGCTGAGTGGGCCACGCCTGCCACGGAAACCGCAGCCCAGCCTGAGTGGGCCTCGCCTGCGACCGAAGCCGCCCAGCCTGTCTGGGCCGCCCCCACGGAAGGCGCGCAGGCAGAGTGGGCCGCCCCCGAGGCAGAAGAAGTCCAGGAAGAGTGGGCCGCCGCTCCGGCGGAGGGCGCTCAGCAGGGGTGGGCAACGCCCACGGAAGCCCCCCACGCAGAGTGGTCCACGCCCGCCACCGAGGAAGTCCAGGCCGAGTGGGCCGACCCCATCGAGGAAGCCGCTCCGGCCGCCGAATGGGCCTCAACGAGCGCGCCTGCCGCCTCGCAGTGGGACACGCCCGCGGACAACGCCCCCGCGGCCGCGGAATGGTCCGCGACCAGCCACGACACCAGCGCGACCTGGGACGCCCCCGCCACCACCGAGTGGTCGTCGGAGCAGACGGCGAACTGGAACGAAGCATCCGCTGAAGAGGTCTCCCTCGCGGACACGGCCACGCCTGCCTCCGCGGAGTGGAATGACGCCTCCGTGGACGTGGAGCCCGTCATGGAGGAGGCCGAGCCCATCGAAGCGGCGTCCGCGTGGGAGGCCGAGCCCATCCTGGACAGCGCCCCCGTGACGTCGCAGTGGGCCGCCGCCAGCACGGACAGCCCCTTCGGCGCTCAGGCGCAGGACTTCACCGAGGCCATGCCCATCGAGGAAGAAGAAGTCTCGATGGAGCTCGAGCAGGAGGTGGCCGAAATCGACGTCGAGGAAGAAGCCGTGGTGCCGCCGCCCGCCCCCATGGCCGCCATCCCCGTCGTCGCGTCGGCGCCCGTGCACTTCGCCCAGGCGGCCTCACTGGCCACCGCCGCGCAGGCGCAGCACACCGCCGTCGTCATGCCGGCCGCGCCCGCCAACCACGTCGCCGTGGAGCGTGAGCCGCTCTTCGATGACACCGCCATCGTCGGAGGCACGGCCCTCACCTCCTTCGTGGAAGGCGAGCACCGCGTCATCATCCACACCGTCGAAGGCCAGGTGAAGCGCGGCACCATCCGCGACGCGGACCTGCTCGATGAGGTCATCTCCCTCGAGCAGCAGAGCGGCTTCGCCGCCGAGCAGATTCCGGGCAAGCGCGTGAAGGCCATCTTCTTCATGCTCGCCGCCGGTGCGCGTCAGCCGCAGGTGGAGGGACAGAAGATTCGGGTCACCTTCAACGACGGACGTCAGGTCGCGGGCTTCTCCCAGGACTTCCAGGGCAGCACGCCGGGCTTCTTCGTCATCCCCGCCGACCAGCGCACCAACACCGCGCGCATCTTCATCTACCGCTCCAGCGTGCAGGCGGTGGCCGAGGGCTGAACGGGCGCGTCCCCGAAGGACGGGCGGGGCCACCGTGCTCCGCAAATGAAAGAGGGGCCCCCACCACCGTGGGAGGCCCCTCCGTCATTTCAGAAGAAGCGAAGGTTTACTTCTTGTCCGTCGCGGCGGCGTCGGCCTGCTTCACCAGCGACAGCTCCAGGTTCACGGTGACTTCCTCACCCACCGCGACGCCGCCCGCCTCCAGCGCCTGGTTGTAGGCCAGGCCGAAGTCCTTGCGGTTCAGCTTGGTGGTCGCCGTCACGCCCGTGCGGGTGTTGCCCCAGGGGTCCTTGGACTCCTTCGACGGGCCCGTGACGTCCAGGACGACCGGCTTGGTGACGCCATGCATGGTCAGGTCGCCGGTGACCTTCAGCTTGCCCTGGCCCGCCTTCTGGACCTTGGTGGACTTGAAGGTGATCTCCGGGAACTTGGCCGTGTCGAAGAAGTCAGGAGCCCGCAGGTGCTCGTCGCGCTTGGCGTTGCCGGTGTTGACGGTGGACGCGTCCAGCACGGCCTCGACCTTGGACTTGGTGATGTCCTTGTCATCCAGGTTCAACGTGCCGCTCTTCACGTTGAACGAGCCGGTGACGTTCGACACCATCATGTGACGGACGGAAAAGCCGGCGCTGGAGTGCGAGTCATCCACCTTCCAGGTGGAGGCCAGCGCGATGGACGGGAGGGCGAAAAACAGGGCAACGGCGGTCTTCATGGACGTCTTCATAAGAAGTGTGCTCCTGGGAGATACAGCGAAGTCAGGCGCGCAGCGCGAAGCTGCGCATGGACAAGGTTCCGTGATGGAAGCCCTCGAATACGGGGGTGAGACGGTCCTCGGGGAGGGCAGCTCCGAGGACGAAATAGAGCGGCATCAAATGTTCGGCCCTTGGATGCGCGAGCCGCGCGTTCGGTGCATCCAACCATGACTGAAGGCCGGTGAAGTCTCGCGCCTCCAGCTTCTGCGCAATCCACGCATCGAAGGCCGCTGCCCACGGCTCGACGGACGCCGCCTTCTCCTGAAAATTCAGCCGGCGCAGGTTGTGGACGATGCCGCCGCTGCCCATCAACAACACGCCCTGCGCGCGCAGCGGCCGGAGGAATTCGCCCATCCGCGCGATGTCCGCGGGGCTCGCGCCCAGCGGCATGGAGACCTGGACGACGGGGAGCTTCGCCTCCGGGAAGGCATGCAGCAGCGGCACCCACGCGCCGTGGTCCCAGCCGCGCTCCGCGTCAGCCACGGTGGGCAACCCGCCCGCCTTCAGCCGGGCGACCACGTCCTCGGCCAGGGACGGCGCACCCGGCGCGCCGTAGCGCAGGCGGTAGAGCGGCTCGGGAAAGCCATAGAAGTCATGGATGAGGGACGGCTGCGCGCTGGCGGTGACGCGAATCTCGCCGGGCGTCTCCCAATGAGCGGACACCACCACCAGGGCCCGCGCCTGGGCCTCGCCGCCGAAGCGACGCAGTGCCTGCGGGTAGGCATCCGCGTCCAGGGCCACCATCGGTGAGCCGTGAGAGATGAACGCCGCAGGGGCCACGGCCTGGCCGCCGCCAGGGCCACCCGCCCCCAGCACCTGTCTCTTATACAAATCTCCGAGCCCACGAGACGCTCATGAATCTC